>JAVVPH010000028.1:0-11831 GCA_036655835.1 Oscillibacter sp. | reverse complement strand
GTTTGGAGAAGAGCGCGTAATGGCATAACAGGCAAAAAAGGGCCGGTCTAAATTGGATTTAGACCGGCCCTTTTTGCGTGCTGACAGCGTTCATATTGCAGCCGTGGCGGCTGGCGCAATGCGTACCGGCGCACGGTGCCCAGTGTGGGTGCTCTTTTTTGCGGGAATGGTGATTTTTACAGCAATTCCATGACGGCTGCGGAACCCATGCCGCCGCCTACGCACATGCTGACCACGCCGTAGCGGGCCTTGCGCCGGGCCAGTTCCGGCAGGAGTTTACAGGTGAGGAAGCTGCCGGTGCAGGCCAGAGGGTGGCCTAGGGCGATGGCGCCGCCGTTTACGTTGACCTTCTCCTCGTCCAGACCCAGCTCGCGGACGCAGGCGATGGCCTGAGAGGCAAAGGCCTCGTTGAGTTCAAAGAGGTCAATATCGTCAGTGGTGAGGCCCGCCAGCTTTAGAGCCTTGGGGATGGCGGCGATGGGGCCCAGACCCATGAGGGCGGGGTCTACGCCGGCGCTGGCAAAGCTCACGAATCGGGCGATGGCAGGGATGCCCAGTGCGGCTGCTTTTTCCTTTTCCATCAGCACCACGAAGGACGCACCGTCGCTCATCTGTGAGGCGTTGCCGGGGGTGACGGTGCCGTTTTTCTGAAACACGGTGGGGAGTTTTGCTAGTGCCTCCTTGGTGATGTTGGGGCGCACGCCCTCGTCCTTCTGGAAGGTGACGGTGGTGCGGACGGGGTTCCCCTGTGCGTCATGGGTGACTTTGACAGCATCCACGGGGATGATTTCGGCGTCGAACTTGCCCTCCGCTTGGGCCTTGGCAGCTTTGAGATGGCTGTTGTAGCCAAAAGCGTCCTGCTCCTCCCGGGTGATGCCGTATTTGGCAGCCACGTTCTCCGCGGTATTGCCCATGGGGAGGAGGGAATCCGGGTTGTTTTCCATCAGGTAGGAGTTTGCCAGGATGAAGTTGCCACCCATGGGAATGGCACTCATTGATTCCATGCCGCCGGCTACCACCACTTCGTTTTGCCCCGCCATGATGCTGTTGGCGGCGTTGGCGATGGACTGGAGGCCGGAGGCGCAAAAACGGTTTATGGTGTAGGCAGAGACGCACTCGGGGACCCCGGCGTGGAGGGCCACCAGACGGGCGGTGTTAACGCCCTGCTCTGCCTCGGGGAAGGCACAGCCCAGGACGATGTCGTCAATGATGGCGGGGTCCAGCTGGGGGAGCTTTGCCAAAACGCCGCGGAGAACTTGGGGCGCGTAATCGTCGGGGCGTGTATCTTTGAGAATGCCTTTGGGTGCTTTTCCGATGGCGGAACGACCGAAGGCGACAATGACTGCTTCTTTCATATTCTGACCTCCTCCTTAATTCCGCAGGGGCTTGCCGGTTTTGAGCATATGGGCGATGCGCTGCTGGGTTTTCTCCTCGCCGGCAAGGCTGAGGAAGGCCTCCCGCTCTAAGTCCAGCAGGTAGGCTTCGGATACTGCCGTTCCGGCGGGCAGATTGCCGCCGGTGAGCACAAAGGCTGCCTTTTTGGCAATGAGGGCATCGTGGTCGGAGACAAAGTTGCCCGCGGTCATGGACTGCAAATCGTACAGGATGGCCCCTCTGCCGGTGTCGCCCAGCACCTTGACGGTGGGTGCGGCAGGGATGTGGTAATTCCAGGCGGCCATTTCCAGCACCTTTTGCTTGGCACTGGTGATGAGTGCGTCCTTGTTCATCACCACATGGGTGCCCTTACTGAGGAAACATTTTTCGATGGCGTCGAAGCCGCTGGTGGAGGTCTGGGCGGTGGCGATGGCCTTCCACGCAGCCTTCACAGCGGGGAGCATATTGAGCTTGGACTGCTCACAGCAGCGCGCAACAGAGCGCACCAGCAGCTCCTTGGTGCCGCCGCCGGCGGGAATGAGACCCACGCCCGCCTCTACAAGACCCAGATAGGTTTCCCCATAGGGGGTGGCGGCTGCCGCGTGCATGGCAATCTCCGCACCGCCGCCCAGTGTCATGGCGAAGGGTGCCGCCACCACGGGGCGGGAGGCATATTTGAGGGCGGTGGTGGTGCGCTGAAGCTTTGCCACCAAGGTATCTAAGGTGTCCCATCTGCCCTCGGTAGCCAGCTTGAGAATGACGGAGAGGTCGGCACCGGCGGAGAAGTTTTTCCCCATGTTGCCGATGACCATGCCCCGCCATGCGCCGGTGTCTAGTTCGTCAAGACCACGCTGGAGCATCTCCATGGTCTCCTCGCCGATGGCGTTACCCTTGGAGTGGAGCTCCATGCACAGCACGTCGTCTCCCAAATCCAGCAGGGAACCCACGTCGTTCTGTGCCACCACGGCCTGCTTTTCGTGGTCCAGCTGCAAATAGGGAGAGGAAACTTTTTCATTGCCGTAAAAACGGGTCTCGCCGTTTCTCAGTTTATCGAGTACCCACCCGGGAACGCTTTCGCCCTCGTCCTGCATCCGCTTGACAGAACGCTCCAGGCCGATTTCGTCCCAAATTTGGAAGGGACCCTTTTCCCAGTTGAAGCCCCAGACCAGAGCCTTATCCACCATGCGGAAATCGTCGGAAATTTCCGGGATTTTGGCGGCGGAGTAGAGGAGGACGTTTTTCATGGTGTCCCATGCGAAGTGGTTTTCCTTAGCGTCGCCGTAGACGATGCTCTCGTATTTGTTCAGAGAATTGAGGGCGGCGTTGACGGCGGGGAGTGTGTCAGGCGCGATGGGGGCATAAGTGCCGGTGGCGGGGTCAAAGGCAAGGCGGGTCTTTTTGCCGTTTACCACGGTTTTTTGGTAGAAGCCGTGCTTCACTTTGTCGCCAAACGCGCCGGCGTCAATGAGCTGGGAGACAAATCCGGGCAGGGTGTAGCGCACCTGCTCGTCGGGGCTTGCCACGTTATCCTGAACATTCTGCGCCACATGGTAGAGAATGTCCAGCCCCACCATATCTGCTGTTTTATAGGTAGCGGAGTTGGGGCGACCCAGCACGGGGCCGGTGAGTGCGTCCACGGTGGGGATGCTGTAACCGTATTTTTCTGTCTGCTTCATGCAGTCGATGAAGGCGAAGGTGCCGATGCGGTTGCCGATGAAGTTGGGGGTGTCCTTGGCGTAGACAACGCCCTTGCCCAGCTCCTCCTGTGCGAAAACTTCCAGCTGCTGAGAGATGGCGGGCAGGGTCTCCTTTGTGGGAATCATCTCAAAGAGCTTCATGTACCGGGGCGGGTTAAAGAAGTGGGTGCCCAGAAAATGCTGGCGGAACTCCTCGCTCTCCTTTTCGCAGATGGCGGCGATGGACACGCCAGAGGTGTTGGAGGAGACGATGCTGCCGGGCTTGCGGTGGGCGGCAATCTGGGCCATGACGGACTGCTTCACGTCCAGCCGCTCCACCACGACCTCTATAATCCAGTCGCACTGGGCCAGCTTCTCCATATCGTCGGTCATGTTGCCCACTTCAATGAGGTTTAGCTGGGGCTTTGCGAAGAGCATCCCGCTGCGGGGGTTCTGAATGCTTTTTTTGCCCGCCTCGGCAAAACGGTTGCGGAACGCGGGGGATGCAGGGGTGAGGCCGCTGGCCTGCTCCTTGTCGGAGAGCTCCTTGGGGACAATATCCAGCAGCAGGACATGGGTGCCGGCGGCTGCAAGCAGGGCCGCGATGCCGCTGCCCATAACGCCTGCGCCCAAAACGGCGGCGTGGTTCATACTTCTATACATAGCGCACTTCCTCTCAAAGAATAAAATAGGGACTTTTTCTATACAGAGGATATAACTGCAAATTGCGTGCCAAGTATTCGAAAACACAGTTGGCATGATATTTGCAGTTATACTCAGCAGAAAGAGCAAATGAACTTCAGGAGGAACTGCCGTGAGCCAATATACAGAGTTATATGCCGCAAAAAAGACCACCGTAGAAGAGGCCCTCAGCCGCATTCCAAGCGGCAGCGTGATAGGACATTCCTTTTGCGCCGGAGAACCTGCCACGCTGCTGGGAAATCTCCATACCCTGCAAGGAAAAGCAAAGGACCTGCGTGTCATCCGTGCCTTAGATGTAGGGCAGTACCCCTTCGCCATGGACCCCCAGTATCAGGACACCTTTACCGTGGATTCCATGTTTTTTATGGGTCCTGACCGCGCCTCCCACAAGGCAAAGCAAACTAGCTTCATCCCAACGCATCTGCACAATTTGTCCCGCTGCTACGACTACCATCGTCCCAACGTGGCACTGATTAGCGTGACACCAATGGACGAGCACGGTTACCTCCGTTGCTCCCTCTCCTTAATCAGTGAAAAAGAGCTGGTGGAGGGTGCAGACCTTGTCATTGCGGAGGTAAACCCCAATCTGCCTTGCGTAGCAGGGGAGACAGAGTTCCACATCTCCCAGTTCGACGCCATTGTGGAGGCCGCCACCCCCATCCCACAGCTCCCCAAGGGCACTGTGGAGGAGATTGACAAAACCATCGGCAGCTACATCGCCTCCCTTGTCCGCGATGGCGATACCCTTCAGCTGGGCATTGGGGCCATCCCCGACGCCGCCGCCCACGCCCTGCTGGGCAAGCACGACCTAGGCATACATACTGAAATGCTCACCACCAGCCTGGTGGACTTGGTGGAGGCGGGGGTGATTACGGGCCGCAAAAAGACCATCAATAAAGGCAAAATCGTGGGTACCTTCGCCCTGGGCGACCAGCGGCTTTACGACATGATGAATAACAACCCTTCTGTGGCACTGCTGCCCGGCAGCTATGTGAACGATCCATTTGTAGTGGCGCAGAACGACAACATGGTGTCCATCAACACCTGCATCAGCGTGGATCTCACGGGGCAGGTGAACTCGGAAAGCGTTGGCACCCTGCAGTTTAGCGGCTCCGGCGGTCAGTTCGATACCGCCTTCGGCGCAGGCCGTGCCAAGGGAGGTCGCTCCATCATCGCCCTCCACGCTACCGCCAAAAAGGGCACCATCTCCACCATCTGCCCCGTGCTGGCACCCGGTGCCGTGGTCACCCTCTCCCGCAACAACGTGGACTACATCGTTACCGAGTTCGGCATCGCCCCCATGCGAGGCCGACCCATCCGCGAGCGGGTGGAAAATCTCATCGCCATTGCCCACCCCGACTTTAGAAAAGAGCTCCGCGCCCAAGCGGAAGCCTATGGGATTTGGTAGAAAATAAAGGTACAGGCAAAGAATTTTCGCAGAAGCAGACTCTTGTCACAGCAAGAAAACGTCCCAAAAATAGGAAATGGAAGAATCAAAAGTGGGATATTCCCACAAATGGGACGGTTTCGCAAAACTGTAACCATCGCAAATTCTCTTTCAATGCAAAGAGAAAATAATATTTTGGAGGAATTTCACATGGACGCAAAAAAAATTGTATGCTACGGTTCCGGACTCATTGGCAGCAGCTGGGCGACTAATTTCCTGATGGCGGGCTTGGATGTGACACTCTTTGACATCGACGATGCCAGACTGGAGGCGGCAAAGACCCTCATTAACCAGAACTTTGCTTTTCTGGTAGAGCAGGACATTCTGAAGCAGGCCGACTGCGCCACCATGCTGACACGGCTCAACTGCACCACGGATGTCGCCGCCGCCGTCAAGGGTGCCTATCTGATTCAGGAGAACGGCCCGGAAAACATAGCACTCAAGCAGACCATCGCCGCCACCATCGAGGAAAACTGCCCGGCAGACGCCATCATCGCTTCCAGCACCTCCGGCCTGCTCATCTCCGACATCGCCGCCAAGGCCACCCACCCGGAGCGGTTCATCGGTGCCCACCCCTATAACCCCGTCCATCTCATCCCCTTGGTGGAGATGACAAAGGGCGAGCACACCGATCCCAACGTATTGCAAGAGGCCTATGACTTCTACAAGAGCATCAAAAAGGAACCCATCATTCTCCGCAAAGAGGCCCCCGGCTTCATTTCCAACCGTCTGCAGGTGGCACTGTTCCGTGAGGCGGCAGACCTTGTAGACCGCGGCGTCTGCACCATCGACGAGGTGGATCGCGCCGTCTGCTATGGCCCTGGCCTCCGGCTCGGCATCATCGGCGGACACACCATCTTCAACCTCGCCGCCGGCCCCTACGGCATCAAGGGTGCCCTCAAGCACCTAGGCCCCGCTATCCCCGTGTGGCTTGCCGACATGGCTAGCTGGACCGAGTGGCCCGCACTCTATCAGGATTTGGATAAAATCCAAGCCATGACCGATGAAGCCCTTGCACTACGCAGCCCCGAACAGGGGAGAACCATCTCCGAGGTAGCTGATTTCCGTGATAAGGGCCTAGTGACCCTTTTGAAGTTCCACGGCAAACTGTAAAGCCCGGCACGGCGATTGGCCTCATAACCGCCCATGGGCAGAAGCACATTTGGACTGTGCACTTCCTCCGCCTGACGGCAAACATTCGGTGCCTCGAATGTCTAAAAACCGTACCGATGCCGCAGCACTGCTGCCACAGACGTACCCGTCATTGCCGCCCAGCCGGAGGCAGTCCGCGCCAGCTTAGGCCCCATCCCACCCCCCGAGACACTGTAAACTACAAAAATAAATTCGGAAATTTTCTGCGATTTTCCGAAGAAATGAAAGTGAGGCACTATATATCATGGCTGAAAAAGCAAAGTCCGTACTCCTCAACCCCCAGCACTACACCGCACAGCACGTAGACGAAAAAACGCACCAAGCAATGTTGGACATTCTCGCCTTCTTTGAAAACAAGGGTCTGGCTGCAATGCGGGAGGATGCTGAGAACAAAAAGTGGCAGGCCGATTTTATGGAGTTCCAAAAAGAGCATAAAATCTACGCCACCATGCTCACCCAGGAGGGTTACGGCGAAGATGGCTCTCGCTATGACCTGGCCCGCATCTGCGAGACAAGCGAACTGCTGGGTTTCTATGGCATTGGTTATCAGTATCCATTCCAAGTTTCTGTTTTAGGTACCGGTCCCGTGTGGATGGGGGACAACGAGGAGCAGAAGAAGGAAATGGCGCAGCAGCTACTGGACGGTCACATTTTCGCTTTCGGCATGTCCGAAAAACAGCACGGCGCAGACCTCTACTCAAACGAAGCCACCATTACCCCCAAGGGCGACGGCACCTATGTGGCCAACGGCAACAAGTATTACATCGGCAACGCTCAAATCGCTTCCAAGGTCACAACTTTGGGCAAAAACGACAAAACCGGCGAGTGGGTTTACTGGGTGGTAGATTCCCGCCACCGCAACTACAAGTACGTTGGCGATATTGATACCCCCATCTTTAGGGTTGCCCGTGTTGGCGAGTACGAGATGATTGAGTATCCCATCACAGACGGCGATATTCTAAAGGTGGGCGACGGTGCCTTTGGCGACGGCCTTTCCTCCGTCAACATCGGCAAGTTCCAGCTGGGCTTTGCTTCCAGCGCTATCATGACCCACTGTCTGTACGAGGCGGTGACCCACGCCAACCGCCGCATGATCTATGGTAAGCCCGTCACCATGTTCCCCCACATCCGTCAGTTCCTCTGCGAGAGCTTTGTGCGCATCAATGCTATGCGGCTGTATGCCCTGAGAAGCCTGGATTATTTCCGCTCCATGAGTGCCGATGACCGCCGCTACCTGCTGTTTAACCCCATCCAGAAGATGAAAGTCACCACCCAGGCCGGAGAAGTGATGCGCCTCATTATGGACGTTGTCTGTGCCAAGGGTTTTGAGAACCAGAACTTTATTTCCGATGCCTTCACCAGCGTTGACTCCATCTACCGCCTAGAGGGCACCGCCCATGTGAACATGGCACTGGTGCTAAAGTTTATGAAGAATTATTTCTTCTCCAATGTCCAGTACCCCGAAATAGGCATCCGCAACGATGCCAAGGACGATGCCAACGTCTTTAAGCAGACCACAGGCGGGCTTGCTAAGGTGCAGTTCCCCGACTACCACAAGGCTTACGAGGGTGTATCTACACCCAACGTCAAGGTGTTCCAGGCCATCATCGAGCAGTTCAAGGACATGATTAGCACGGCAGCCCCCGACGAGTCCCTGCTGAAGAATATGGACTATATGCTAAACATCGGCGAAATGTTCACCATGGTGGTTTATGCCCAGTTGGTGCTGGAGGGAGCCAAACTCCACAACGTGGACGACATGCTCATCGACCAGATCTTTGGTGCGTTCGTGAAGGACATGAATAAGTTCGCGCTCAACCAGCTCAACAGTCAGCAGAACACCCCTGCACAGGTGGAATATCTGAAAAAGATGATTCTCACCAACCCCATTGTGGACAAGGAGAAGGACTTCGCTTTCTGGACCGACTACGTTCAGGTCCTGGACGGCGCTTATGTTCAGAAGGATGCTCCCATCGGCAACGACTGATGAAAACCCTGCATTCCCCCTATGTACTGCACAAATAATAAATATTTTGGAGGTTTTCTACTATGAGCGAATTTTTGAAGATGAACAACGACCTGCGTAATACCATGAACTATGCCGCCCACGTCTCCCGTTACGGCCTCACCAAAATGCCGCCCCTCATCATTTCCTGCGCCATCACCGGCGGCCTTCACGGCGCTGAGATGAACCCCAACCTGCCCGAGGACAAGGCTTCTCAGGTTCAGCAGGCCTATGATGCCTACAATGCCGGCGCGGCACTGGTTCACATCCACGCCCGTGACCCCAAGAATCTGGCCGCTATGACCACCAGCGCGGAGGACTACAAGGAGCTCAATGCCCGTGTCCGTGAAAAGTGCCCCGATATCATTGTGAACAACACCTGCATGGGCGGGCGCATGATTATGGACGACACCAAGCAGGCCAGCCCCATGCTCCTCACCGCGCTGGACGCGCTGCCCGAGGTCTCCAGCATCGACTTGGCCTGCGCCTCCTCCTATATGCCCACCAGAGCCCGCAAGGCCCCCCTCACCGGAAGAGATCAGGACGGCATTTCTAAAATCAACTATATGCTCACCCAAGGAGAAGCTATCCAGACCGTAGACGAGATGCAGAAGCGGGGCATTAAGCCCGAGCTGGAAGTGTTTTTCCCTGACGACATCGTCAACTACATCGTTCCCCTGATTAAGAGCGGCGTTATAAAGGATGCTCCCTATTGGGTTCAGGTCATCTTCGGCGGCAACGGCACCACCACCAGCATTGAGAATCTACTGCACACTACCCAGATGATGCCGGAAAACAGCCTCTTTAGCGTTATCGGCGTAGGTGCCGCCCAGACGGCTATGATTACCGCCGCCATGATTATGGGTCACCACGTCCGCGTAGGCATGGAGGATAACTTCGTCTATGGCCCCGGCGAGCTGGCTAAGAGCAACGCCCAGCTGGTAGAGCGGGTGGTACGCATTGCCAGAGAGCTGGGCCGCCCCATTGCAACCCCTGCACAGGCCCGAGAGATGATGGGCCTTGGCGCACCCAGAGCTTACAATTACTAAGAGGGCGCATCCTAAAATCAGATAGGAGCAAATTACCATGGAATATACCAAGCTTATCTATGCCGTTGAGGGCGGGGTTGCGACGGTTTCCCTCAACAGCCCCAAAAACATGAACGCCTTCGACGAAACCCTGCTGGACGAACTGGTGGCTGCCTTCGGCGAAGCGGAGGGGAATCGTGCCGTTCGGGCTGTTATCTTAAACAGTACCGGCAAAAACTTCAGCGGCGGCGGCGACATCGGCGCGATGTATATGGGGATTCAGAAAAACGATTTGGATTTTGACAGCTCCATCGCCAAGATGGCAAGCGTCACCGTCTGCATCAAAAAGATGACCAAACCGGTGATTGCCGCAGTTTCCGGCGCAGTCGCCGGGGCGGCGTTTAACGTGGCGCTGGCCTGCGACTTCTGCATTGCGGCGGAGGACAGCAAATTTATTCAGGCCTTTGTGGGCATCGGACTCATTCCGGATGCCGGCGGGTTTTACCTGCTCACCCGGGCCGTGGGTGTCAATAAGGCGGCAGAGCTTGCCATGAGCGGCCGCCCTGTGGGAGCCGAGGAGGCGAAAAATCTGGGCTTCGTGTGTCAAACCTGTCCGCCGGACGCTTTGGCGGAGGCGGCGCAAAAGCTGGCGGGCAAGCTTTCCGTCGGCCCTGCCCTTGCCTATGCCAAGATGAAGGAACTTCTCTATGAGAGCAGCTTCTCTGACTTTGAGGACTATATCAGACATGAAGTCGCCGCCCAAACCGCCTGCGGCGCAAGCGACGATTTCAAAGAGGGGGTTTGCGCCTTCGTGGAAAAACGCAGGCCGAACTTCCACTAAAAGAGCCCATTGTCCTCCCGTGAGAGACGACCCTGCCACTGATACTTGGTTCACTGTTTCTTTTGAGCGGAAACGCCTCCTGCCATGACGGCAGGAGGCGTTTCTAATTTTGGGGGGTAGACGGTTAGCGGGCGGTGCCCTGCAGCTTGCGGCCCAGAGTGGATTTGCTGCTGCCCAGATGCTCCGCTGCCTTGGTAAGGGAGCCGTATTGCGCTACACTTTTGGCGATCACCCAGTTTTCGTAGGTGGCCATATTTTCTTTGAGGGATTTTGTGTCATCGTAGGGCGGGGCAGAGGGAACGCCGCCCTCCGGCGGGTTGGCGGTGGTGAGCATCCCGGGCATATGGTGGGCCGGCACGGAATTTTCCAATAGCTCGTCGGGGATGTCATGGATTTCCGTCACCGCCACATCGGTGGTTAAAACGATGCGCTCAATGAAGTTTTTCAGCTCACGGACGTTGCCGGGCCAACTATATTCCTCCAATTTGCGGTAGCTTTTTTCAGATAATCTTTTGCATCTGCCGTATTTCGCTTCGTAATGGGAGAAAAAATGGCGGCAGAGGGGACGAATATCCTCCTTGCGATCGCGCAGGGGCGGAATCGTGAAGGGGAGGACGCTGAGACGATAGTAGAGGTCCAGCCGAAATGTTTTTTCCGCGATAGCCTCTTTCAGGTCTGCGTTGGTGGCGGCGAGGAGGCGGAAATTGATGTGTTTGGACTTGATACCGCCCAGCCGCCGCACCTCTTTTGTCTCCAAAAGGCGGAGGAGCTTCCCCTGTAATGCCATGGGCATGGAGTTAATTTCGTCCAAGAATAGGGTGCCGCCGTCAGCCAGCTCAATGAGTCCCGGTTTTCCCTGACCCTGTGCGCCGGTGAAGGCACCCTTTTCATAGCCGAAAAGTTCCGATTCCAGCAGATTTTCCGGCAGAGCGGCGCAGTTGAGCACCACCAGTTCCTTGCCGCTGCGGGGGCTGTTGCGGTGAATATATTCCACCAGCACCTCTTTGCCCACGCCGGATTCCCCTAAAATGAGGATGGAGGCATCGCTGGCTACCACTTGGTCTACGGCACCTATCAGTGCCTCCATAGCGCCGCTCTCGTAGACAAAGTCTTCCTGAACCCGTACCTTTGCGCCTGCGGGCAGGCGTGGGGTCATGCGGATGGCGTTTTGAAAAATATATTGCAAATTTTCCATGTTGCGAATGGTGCCCACGCTGTATTTCACATTGCCTTGTTCATCCAGCACCGGCGATTGGCTCACCAGCATATAGGGGGTCTCGGTGCCGTCCTTGCGGATGTATTTTTGGCAGGCAGTGGTTAGACGCTTGGTTTTGAGGACCTGAGCCAAAATATGGACGTTCATTTGCCCTGTGAACGCCAGATTGTAGGTGTTCATGGACAGCAATTCTTCCGCAGAATAGCCCGAAAGCTGAACCATATTATTGTTGAGATACAGAAGACTACCGTCGGGTGCGAGGATGAACAGCGCGTCGCCGGTGTTGTTAATGAGGTTTTCTAATCCCGCCAAATCCATCTCCATAGGTTCCGCCTCCTTCCGTGTGCACAAAGCGCAGGGGGTATTCTTTTCTGCCGGTGGTGCCGGGGA
>JAVVPH010000027.1:0-12052 GCA_036655835.1 Oscillibacter sp. | reverse complement strand
CCGCCACCTCCGCCACCTGCGTGACGGGCCTGATTGTGCAGGACACCGCGCTCTACTGGTCCCCCTTCGGGCAGGTGGTCATTCTTCTGCTGATTCAAATTGGCGGCATGGGCGTTGTGACCATGGCCATCGCCATCACCATGTTCGCCGGGAAAAAAATCGGCCTCAAGCAGCGCTGGGTCATGCAGGAGTCCATCGCCGCGCCCCAGGTGGGCGGCATCGTCCGCATGACGGGCTTCATTTTGAAGGCCTCCTTTTTGTTGGAGGGGGTGGGGGCCATCCTGCTGGCCCTGCGGTTTTGTCCCCAGTTCGGCTTTTTCAAAGGGCTGTGGTACGCGGTATTCCACTCCATCTCCGCCTTTTGCAACGCCGGCTTTGATTTGATGGGCACGGTGACCGGCCCCTTTTCCTCCCTCACCGGGTACGTGGGCGACCCCCTGGTCAGCGGCACCATCATGTCCCTGATCGTGCTGGGCGGCCTGGGCTTTTTGACCTGGCACGACGTCTGCGAGCACGGGCGGCACTTGCGCAGCTACCGCTTGCAGAGCAAGCTGATTTTGTCCACCACGGCGGGACTGCTCCTCCTATCCGCCGTCTTTTTCCTGCTGTATGAGTTTCGCCTGCCCCAGTGGCAGTTCTTGACCTTTGGAGAGCGGACCATGGCCGCGCTGTTTCAATCCGTCACCCCCCGCACCGCCGGGTTTAACAGCGTGGATTTAACCCAGCTCAGTCAGCCGGGCCAATTTTTCACCACTCTTTTGATGGTCACCGGCGGCTCTCCCGGCTCCACCGCCGGCGGCTTTAAAACCACCACTCTGGCGGTTTTACTGCTCTCCGTCCGCTCCGTTTTCCGCCATCGGGACAGCGCGCAGTGCTTTGGCCGCCGCATCCCGGAGGACGCCCTGCGCAACGCCGTCACCATTTTCCTGCTGTACATTTTGCTCTTTCTCACCGGCGGCATTTTGATTTGCGCCATCGACGGCGTGTCCCTCATGTCCGCCCTGTTTGAGGCCGGCTCCGCCATCGGCACCGTGGGCCTGTCCATGGGCATCACCGGCGGACTGTCCGCCCCCTCCCGCCTGATTTTAATTTTTCTCATGTATTTTGGCCGCGTGGGCGGCCTCACGCTGGTTTACGCCGTGCTCTCCGGCGGCCCCGCCTCCCCGGCGCAGCTGCCCCAGGAGCGGGTAATGGTCGGCTAAGAAAGGAATAACTGCTATGAAATCCATTTTATTGATTGGTCTGGGGCGCTTCGGCCGCCACATGGCCCAAAAGCTCAAGGACCTGCACCACGAGGTGCTGGCCATCGACAAAAACGAGGAGCGGGTCAACGCCGCGCTCTCCTACGTGACCAATGCGCAAATTGGCGACACCACCAAGGAGGCCTTTATCGCCTCCCTGGGCGTGCGGAATTTTGACATCTGCGTGGTGGCCATCGGGGACGACTTCCAAAGCTCCCTGGAAACCACCGCCCTGCTGAAGGACCATGGCGCGCCCTTCGTTCTGTCCCGGGCCTCCCGGGATGTACACGCCAAATTCCTCCTGCGCAACGGCGCGGACGAAATCATCTACCCGGAGAAGCAAACGGCCTCCTGGGCGGCGGTGCGGTACAGCTCCGACCATGTGTTTGATTACATCCCCCTCACCCCGGACCACTCCATTTACGAGATGTCGGTGCCCAAGGCCTGGCTGGGAAAAACCATCGCCCAAATCGGCGTCCGCCAGAAATACCGGGTCAACATTCTGGCCACCAAGCACGAAACCGTGCTGGACTCCCTCCCCGGGCCCAACCACGTGCTCTCCGCCGAGGAGACGCTGTTGGTACTGGGCGACAACAAGGACATTCAAAAGGTCCTGCACTTCTAATCCGTCCCCCCAAGCAGTCCGCCGAAAGGCGGACTGCTTTTTTGCGCATTTACGAAAATTGGCTCATACTAACGCAACCTTAACATCCCGCCGAAAACACAAATACCGATTATATGACCCACGGGGTAGAATGAAGCTAAGGAAGTGATGGGATGGAACAGTTACTGGTCATTGTAACGGCCTTAGCCCTCGTGGGCCTGGGATTTCGGCTCATGCACCGGGTGGACCGCTTTGCCCGCAGCGGCGGCTTTCATCCGTATTGGGACGAGGCGGCGGAGCAGGCCGCCCTGCGCAAGCTGACTCAGCCGCGCCAGGACTGCTCTGACGCGCCCCAGCAGGACAGCGGCAATATCGCCTGCTGAATTGAAAAAATGTCAGCGCCCCTGCCAAACGGCAGGGGCGCAGTTTTTTATGAAAGGCCGTAGCCCAGGGTCACCGGGTCCCGCCACAGGGGGAGCAGGGGCGGGTGGAAGGTGAAATAGACGAAGAGAAAGGCCAGGGCCCACAGGGCCGCCAAGCCCGCCACCTGCATCCATCGGGCGGAAAACCTGCCCCGGCGGAGCAAATAAAAATCCAGGCTGAACGCCCCCAACGCTGCCAACACAAACACGGCTATGTCCGCCCACAGCCGGTGCCCGCCGCAGATGCCGGTGTAGGTATAAAACAGCACCGGAATCAGCGCCACGCCCAAAGCCGTGGACAGCGCCCGGACGGCGGTAAAATTGGAATAATTTCGGCCCTGCACGCACAATTCCACCATAGAAAAGAGAAACATGGGGAAAAACAGCAGCTTCATATGCTCCCAAGTGGACTCGTTGACGGCAGAAAAGCCGGCGGCGAAGCTGCTCTCCCCGCTCCACGCAAAAACAAAATGCAGCGCGGTTCCCGCCGCCACCGTCCACAGAAATCCCGCTAAATTCCAGACCAAGGTTTGTTTCCGCATGGTACCCTCCGCAATCAACATCTGTCCCACCCCCGCGCAATGGCGCAAAAAAACTGCGACACGCGGTGCCGCAGTTTCATTGTATGCAATTTTTGCCCGGTTTATGCGAAGACCACCTGGACCAGGAGCATATACAGGGCGGTTCCCCCGGCGATGGACAGCATGACGCTGTTTTTCCAGTGGTGGAGCGCCGCCACTGCGGCAATGGCCAACAGCTCCGGCAGACCGTGGGGCGCCGCCGAAATCGGCACGTCCTTCAAGGCGTATACCACCAACAGCCCCATCATGGCCGTGGGCAGGACGCCGCCCAAATAGGTCACCACGGCAGGGGGCTTTTTATTTTCCGGGAACAGGAGGAAGGGCAGCCACCGGGTAACTTGCACCCCCAGGGCCACCGCGAAAATCATGATGAGGGTCTGTATGGCAGTCAGGTGCATAGACGTTTCCTCCCCAGCAGCAGTGCCGCCACGATGAAGAGCATGGCGGGTATCACCATGTCGCCCCGGAAAATTGCCAGACTCAACACCGCACAGGCAATGCCTATCAGGCCGGCGGGGCGGTTTTCCCGCTTTTTCCACTGCTCCAAAAAGAGCACCACAAACAGCGCCGTCAGGGCGAAGTCCAGGCCCTTGGTATTAAAGCTGAGCACCTGCCCCAGCAGGCCCCCCAGGGCGGAGCCCACCACCCAATAGAGATAGTTCAGGCCGGAAATCCAGCCGTAAAACGCCTTGCGCGCCACGCCCTCCGGCGGGTCCACCGCGGAGACTAGGGAGAACGTCTCGTCGCACAGGGTATAAATCAGGAAGGGCCGCAGACGGCCCATGCCCTTATATTGCTCCAGCAGGGACAGGCCGTAAAAGAGATACCGGGCGTTGACCAAAAGGGACAGCAAAAAAGCCTGGACCGGGTCAAACACGGTGGTGAGCAGGGTGATGGCCACAAACTGCATATTGCCGCAAAAGGCGATGGCGCTCATCAGCGCGGACCAAAACGGGCCATAGCCCTTGGTCTGCATCAAAAGGCCGTAGGCCAAGCCAATGCACAAAAATCCGGTCAAAACCGGGAGCGTGACGGGAAACGCCGCCCGAAGGGCGGTGACCTGTTCGCTTTTGTTCCGTTCCATCCCAGACTCCCTCTCCTGCGGTTTCAAACAGCGATCCCTACGCTCTTGCCCCCCAAGGCACTGGGGCGGGAGGCCCCTGCGGGGAAAACGCTTACATTTTTTCCGGGGCGTCCACGCCGATGAGCCGCAGACCGTTTTTCAGCACCCGGCGGGTGTCGTCCGCCAGCTTCAGCCGCGCCGCCTGAATCCGGGGCTCCTCGCCCTTGATGTGGCAGACGGTATAGAACCGGTGGAAGCAGCCCGCCAGATCCTGGAGATAGCGGTTGATGTGGCTGGGGTCGTAGTCCCGGGCCGCCAGACGGACCTCCTCACAGTAAACGGAGAGCTGCTTAATCAGGGCTTTTTCCGTCTCGCCGGTGAGCAAATTCATATCCACCTCGGCCTGGGCGGGCACTCCGGCCCCCTCCCCCGCCAGGGCCGTCAGCAGCGAGCAAATCCGGGCGTGGGCGTACTCCACGTAGTAGAGGGGGTTTTCGCTGTCCTCCCGCACCGCCAGCCCCAGGTCAAATTCCATCTGGGTGTCGGGCTTGGAGTTGAAAAACCACCGGGCCGCGTCCACAGGGATTTCGTCCAGCAGATCGGAGAGGGAAATGGCCTTGCCGGTGCGCTTGGACATCCGCACCGTCTCTCCGTCCCGCAGGAGCTTCACCAGCTGCATCAGCACAATGTCCAGCCGCTCCGAACCGTTGAGGCCCAGTGCGTCCAGTGCGCCCTTCAGCCGGGCCACATGGCCGTGGTGGTCCGCGCCCCAGACGTTGATGACCCGGTCAAAGCCCCGGACGGTAAATTTATTGCGATGGTAGGCAATGTCGGCGGCAAAATAGGTGTAAAATCCGTTGGCCCGGCAAAGCACGTCGTCCTTTAGGTCCAGCTTATCAATGTCCGCCTGCTTTTTGCCGCTTTTGCGCAGATTTTCCGCCATAATTTCAGCGGTTTTCAGCCAGAGCGCGCCGTCCTTTTCGTAGGTCCAGCCCCCCGCCGTCAGTTGGTCCACCGTCTGGGCCACGTAGCCGGAATCGTGGAGGGCGGACTCGTAAAACCAGTTGTCATACTCGATTTTATACCGCTGCAAATCGCTTTTCATCTTGGGCAGGTTTACGTCCAGGCCGAACCGGGCCAGGGTATCCCGCCGCTCCTCCTGGGAGACGCTCAACAGCTTTTCGCCGTTTTGCTCGAAGTACAATTGGGCCAAATCCTTGATGTCCCCGCCCTGATAGCCGTCCTCGGGGAAGGGGACGTTTTCCTCGCCCTGGATGATTTGCAGATACCGGGCCTCCAGAGATTGGGCGAATTTGTCAATTTGGTGGCCCGCGTCGTTGACGTAAAATTCCCGGGTGACGTCCGCGCCGCTGATGGCCAGCACGGAGGCCAGGGTATCCCCCAGCACGCCGCCCCGGGCGTTGCCCATGTGCATGGGGCCGGTGGGGTTGGCGGAGACGAACTCCACCATTATTTTTTGGCCCTTGAGGGCATTGGAGGAGCCGTAGTCGTCCCCCTCCCGCTCCACAGCCTCCAACACGCCTTCATACCAGCTGTCGTTGAGGCGGAAATTCAAAAATCCGGGGCCGGCAATTTCGGCGGCGGCAAAATAGCTGCCCTCCAGCTCCAAATGGTCCAGCAGCGTCTGGGCAATGGCCCGGGGCTGCATTTTCAGCGCCTTGGCGCAGGAGAGGGCGAAGGTGGTGGTAAAATCGCCGTTGGACGTGTCCTTGGGAATTTCCACCGGGGCGCTTTTCACATCCGCCGTGGGCAGAGCCTCCGCCGCCACGGCCTTGCGGTAAGCCGTCAGCACCAGGCTCGCCGCCTGGTCCTTCGCGTTTTGAATCATGTTTGTCATATGGTTTCTACCCTCTCCGGCCAAAGCCGGGGAGTCCTTCCTATTTCATTTCCTTGGGGCCGCGGCCTTAGCTTTTCCGCTTTACCCGGATTTTAAAGCAGTTGCGGCCGGTGACCGTGTGTTCCACGGCGATGCTGTATTTAATTTCCATCAGCCCGCCCCGCTCGGTGAGGCTGTGCTGAAGAACGCTGGTTTGAATATCCACCGACAGCTCGCCAAAGGGCGTTTCGTACAGCGACGTGTGCTGCCGCCCCTTTTCAAACACCATCTGGGAGTTCACAGACCCGCTCCGGGTCAAAATGACCCGCCGGTCCTCCACCTCAAAGGTGGTGACGGTGCCCTCCATGCCGGTGAGGGCGCTCTCCCGATAGCGCAGCAGCACCCGTCCGCCGCCGTCCAGCTCCATGGTGCCCTCGGTCATCAGCTCGGTGGCGTCGGGGTCGCAGTCGTCAAAATACTGTTCGCCCCGGATTTGCAGCAGCACCGGCAGCTCTTCGTGTTCAATACTGGTCAATGTCAATCCTCCGTGCGGTGTGGTGCAAATCCTCGCCCAAAAAGAGGGAGGCAATGCGCTCAAAATCCTCCACCCGGTCGCTGACGGTAAATTCCGCCCCGCCGAGATGCTGTTCGTCCGCCCGCAGATTTTGCTCCTTCAAGGCCCGTTTCAGGGCGAAGGCGGACTCCTCCCCGGCGGAAACCAGGGTCACGCCCGGCCCCATAATGTCGCCGATGATGTCCCTCAGCAGCGGATAATGGGTGCAGCCCAGAATCAGGGTGTCCACCCCGGCAAGGCGCATAGGCTCCAAATACTCCCGGGCCACGGTTTCAATCACCACATCCCCCCGGGAAATCCGCCCGTTTTCCACCAGCGGCACCAACAGCGGGCAGGGGCGGGAGACAACCTCCACCGCCCCGTCCAGCTTGGCGACAGCCGCCTCATACGCGCCGGAGCGGACGGAGGCCAACGTGGCGATTAACCCCACTTTTTTGTTTTGACTGACGGCCACGGCCCGCTGGGCCGTCGGCTCCACCACGCCCACGATGGGGAGGGGGTTTTCTCCCTGCAAGGCCGCCAGCGAGGTGGTGGACACCGTGCCGCAGGCGATTAAAATGGCCTTGAGGTCAAAGCTCCGCAGAAAGCGCACGTCCTGCCGGGCATATTTTAAAATAGTCTCCTTGGAGCGTCCTCCGTAAGGCACCCGGGAGGTATCCCCGAAATAAATCAGGTCCTCTTCCGGCAAAATTCGCCGCAGGGTGTGCACGGCTGTCAAGCCGCCAAGGCCTGAGTCAAACACGCCGATTGGTCTTGTGTCCATCCATTATCCTCCACAGGCCGGAAAAACCTTGCAAGGCCCGGCATTTGTCACACATTTTCTCTGAAATATCTATTATACAATGCCGGGGCCTTCCCCGCAAGTCAGATTTTAGGCTTTTTCCCCTGTTTTTTGTGTGGAATTTTTAGAAAAGATTTGCTATACTCTATATTAGAAAGCAAACGGGAGGTGTTTTGCCCATGAAAATCGAATTGACGGACCAGCAATACCGCTATTTGTTGGATCTTGTGTACGTAGGAAACTGGGTGATGAACTCCACCCGGGAAGCGGACCGCATCAAGGAATACGACGAGGTGGAGGGCCTGGTGTTCTCCCACTGTCTGCGTCAGCGAATGCCCAGGCTGGTGGAGCTGTACAAGGGCGAGTTGATTCCCTCCCGGGCCTTTTCCGAGGGCGGCATCCACGAGGCCATTGAAAATTATGAGGACATCGTGTTTTACGAGATTTTGGCAGAGGAGTTGGCCCTGCGGGACATGGACGGCGAACCCCTGACCCGGGAAAATTACAGCGAGCTGACCCGGCGCATCGACGCGTACCTCTCCGAATTTGATGAGCACGGCACGGACAACATCAGCGTGGACCTGCCGGAATAACAGGGCCGGGGTAGTTTGTCCGGCCCCGACAAACAGGATTGCAATTTATTTCACCGGGGCAGCACCCGGAAACATCACTCCAAATTACAAAGGAGAACAAACATGAGCGAGGCATCCAAGGTTTACTTTGCGGATTTCCGTGCGCCCAGCTGGCGGGAAAATCTGCCCCAAAAATTGGCCCGTCTGCTGTGCACCGCCGGGATGGGCGATATTGACATGGACGGCAAATACGTGGCCATCAAGCTCCACTTCGGCGAGCCGGGCAACCTGGCCTATCTGCGGCCCAACTGGGCCAAGGTGGTGGTGGATTTGGTGAAGGCCCAGGGCGGCAAGCCCTTTTTGACGGACTGCAACACGCTGTACGTCGGCGGGCGGAAAAACGCGCTGGACCACATTGACTCCGCCTATGTCAACGGCTTCTCCCCCTTTTCCACCGGCTGTCACATTTTAATCGGCGACGGCTTAAAGGGCACAGACGACGTGCTGGTCCCCGTGGCCGGGGGCGAGTATGTGAAGGAGGCCAAAATTGGCCGGGCAGTCATGGACGCGGACGTGTTCATTTCCCTGACCCATTTCAAGGGCCATGAACAGGCGGGCATGGGCGGGTGCTTTAAAAACATCGGCATGGGCTGCGGCTCCCGGGCGGGAAAAATGGAGATGCACAGCGCCGGCAAGCCCTTTGTGAAAGCCAAGCGCTGCATCGGCTGCGGTGCCTGCGTGAAAATCTGCGCCCACGACGCGCCGGTGATCACCGACAAAAAAGCCGCCATCGACCAAGCAAAGTGCGTGGGCTGCGGGCGCTGTCTGGGGGTTTGCCCCAAGGATGCCATCTGCGCCGCCGACGACGAGGCCATTGAGATTTTGAACAAGAAAATCGCGGAGTACACCAAGGCCGTGGTGGACGGACGGCCCTGCTTCCACATCTCCCTGGTGCTGGATATCTCCCCCAACTGCGACTGCCACAGCGAAAACGACGCGCCCATCGCGCCGGATGTGGGGATGTTCGCCTCCTTCGACCCGGTGGCTCTGGACCAGGCCTGTGCCGACGCGGTGAACGCCCAGCCGGCCATGCCCGGCTCCGCCCTGTTTGACGCGCCCTGTGACCACACGGACCCGGACCATCTCCACGCCGCCCACCCGGACACCGATTGGCGGCTCTGCCTGGAGCACGGCGAAAAGCTGGGCCTGGGCACCCGGCAGTACGAACTCATCCGAATCTGAACCATGCACACGAAAGCTCCCGCTTTCGTCCTTGGACGGAAGCGGGAGCTTTTTGCGCAAAATATTGTCGAATTTCCTTAAAATCAGGCAAACAGGGCGTTGAACGCCTCCACAGCGGCATCCTTTTCCTCGGACACCACCAGCATCACGCAGTTGCCGTTTGCCACAATGGCGGAGTTGTTTTTCCAGCTCTCGATGGTGGCACCATACCAAGCGCCGCCGGGGTTTGTCTCCGTGCCCACCTGATAGTCAATGCGGGCCTGGAAAATGTCCTTCACCTTTTGCACGTCGGCGGCATTTTCCACCTCCACCAGGGCCACCTCGGCGGCCACGGCGGAAATCATAGCCAGATACGCCATGCTCTGCTTGGTGGGAATGTCGGACAGGCCCGCGTAGAAGGTTTTCAGAACCTCCGGGTCCGCCTGTATCATGGCGGGGGCATTTTCGCCGCCCAGTTGAGACACTGTGGTGTACAGCGCCGCCAAATCCACGGCGGGAGCGGCGGGTTTTTCCGCAGGCTTTTCCACGGGCTTGGTGGCGGGCTTTTCTGCGGGCTTACTGGCGGGCTTTTCCGCAGGCTTGGTAGCGGGCTTCTCTGCAGGCTTACTGGCGGGCTTTTCTGCGGGCTTACTGGCGGGTTTTTCTACGGGCTTGGCGGCAGGCTTTTCCGTTTCCGCCGGTGTTTCCACGGGCTTCACCGTTTCCACCGGCGTTTCGGGAGCCGGGGCGGGCTCGGGAATCGGTGCGGGCGTGACCTCCGGCGGGGGCGTGGCGTCACCGCTGACGGTGCTGTCCGGCTCCTTGCCCTCCTCCTTGGGTGCGCCGCAGGCCGCCAGGGACAGGGTCAGGGTCAGCGCCAGCAGCGCCGCAAGAAATTTTTTCATATTGTTTGTCCACCTTTTTTGTTTTAGGGGCGGAAGCGCCGCCCGCTTTTCAGGAAGTACAGACGCAGGGGGAGCGAAAAAGGTTCCCTGTTTGCCCGCATTTTTGCGGAGAAGGACTAAATTTCCCCCGGATACACACACTGTCAGGGCAGGGCCGCGCTTGTCCCGGCCGCTTCCCCGCCGCCGGAGGGGAGTTTTAAAATTAGGGGCAACACCGCACAAAGGCCAAAGGCCGTGCCATGTAGCAGTGGTGTCCAAGAGAATAGCAGGAGGTTTTTTGCATGAAATCCATGCGTTTTGATATTTGTGTCATCGGTTTTGCTCTGTTTTCCATGTTTTTTGGCGCAGGCAACGTGATTTTTCCGCCCTTTTTGGGCCTGCAAGCCGGGTCCAGTTGGTTCATCGGCTTTTGCTGTTACTATCTGGCGGACATCGGCCTGGCTCTGCTGGCCCTGTTTGCCATGCTGCGCCACGGCGGCGCGGAGGGCATCACCGGGCGCATCGGCTCCGTGCCCTCCGCCCTTTTAATGAGCGTCATTGTGCTGTGCATCGGGCCGATGGTGGCCATTCCCCGGACGGCAGCCACCACCTTTGAGCTGTCCGTCGCGCCGCTGACCGACGCCATCACGCCGGCGGTTTTTTCCGTGCTGTTTTTCCTGTTGATTATGCTGCTGTGCCTGAAGGAATCCGCAGTGGTGGATGTGGTGGGAAAATTTCTCACCCCCGCGCTGCTGTTGGGCCTGGTGATTCTCATTGTCAAGGGCGTTTTGACCCCTCTGGGCCCGGTGGCCGCCGCGCCGCTGGCGGCGCATATCCCCTCTCTGGGCATTGAGGCCGGGTATCAAACCATGGATGTACTGGCCACGCTGCTCTTCGGCTCCATTTTGCTGGAAACCGTCCACGCCAAGGGTTACGACAATCCCAAGGACAAATTCCGCGTGGTGTGCGGCTCCGGCGCGGTGGCGGGCGCCGCACTGTTGGTAGTGTATCTGGGGCTGACCTATCTGGGTGCCTCCGCGTCCACGCTGTTTGACGTGACGGTGAACCGCTCCGTGTTGGTCACGTCCATTGTGCGGCAATTATTGGGCCAACCCGGCATGGTGCTCTTCGCCATTGTGGTGGCGCTGGCGTGCATCACCACAGCCACGGCCCTGGTCAGTGCCGCCGCCAGCTTTTTCTGCAAGCTCTCCCACGGCAAGCTGCCCTACACCGCCTTGGTGGTGGTGTTCTGCGGGTTCAGCGCGGTGATTTCCAACGTGGGACTGGACGCCATTGTGGCCATTGCCGCCCCCATTTTGAACGTGGTCTATCCCCCCGCGCTGGTGCTGATTCTCCTGTCCTTTTTCGGGCGCTTTCTGCCCAACGACAACGTGTTCCGCATGGCGGCACTGGGGGCGCTGTTGGTGAGTCTGGCGGGAATTTTGCCCGCCTTCGGCATCGCGACGCCTTGGCTGGACCTGCTGCCCTTCGCCGGTCTTGGCTTCGGCTGGATTTTGCCCGCCGCAGTGTTCGGCGGGGTGGGCTGGCTGCTGCCCAGTGGGAAAAAATGAAAAAATCCCCGGCTTTCGTGGTGAAAGCCGGGGATTTTTTATTAAGGCGACACCGCACAAAGATATCTGGGATTGCGGAGTCAAATTTTTTGTCAGCTTGTGCAAAACCGGCGGAAGCGGGCGGTCGCCCGGCAAGACGGTTTTGTGGGAGAGGGCGAAAAATCTGCAAACAAGCCCTTGGCAAAGGCCGCAGGCCGTGCTTTGCAGGGGGGCTACCTTTAAATACCTCGGAGATGGGTATTGCGCAGCAGCAGCCAGTTGAACAGGCCGAAAAAGGCGGAGATACTCAGGAAAATCAGCATGGCGTTCCAGGGGGAGGTGAGGACAAAGAGCACCAGGCTCTCCCCCGCCCGGATGAGAATCGGCCCCAGAATCGGCGATTGAACCAGCAGCCAGGGCAGCAGATTGCAGCCCGCGAAGAACAACACGCCCGCCGCAATGGTCCAGAATTTATTCAGCCTCCAAAAGAGGGCGGAGAACCACTCCCCAAACAGGGCCACGAGCAGGAACAGCGTGAAATTAAACAGGCCGGAAATCACGTGCTGAGAGAGTGTCAGGGTCGTGACCACCTCAGCAACGTCCTGATAGATGAGCTGGTATAAATCCGCCACAAAATAGTCGTTGCTGCCCTGGGTCAGCGCCTGCATCACAGCCATCAAAAGCTCCCCAAACAGGGCCAGCGCGGCGGAGGTGATCACCAG
>JAVVPH010000026.1:0-12390 GCA_036655835.1 Oscillibacter sp. | reverse complement strand
CGGTACAGCGGCAAATATTGTTGCGGATGGCAAAGGCCGCCTCCTCCCGGGTGGGATTGGCGTTTGTATCCAACAGTCCCTTGGCGGAAATCACCATGCCCGGGATGCAGAAGCCGCACTGCACCGCCCCCGCCGCGCCGAAGGCATAGGTGTAGACGGCCTGTTCAAACTCGCTGAGGCCCTCCACAGTGAGAATGGTTTTCCCCTCCAGCTTGTCAGTTTGGGGGATACAGGCCTTGGTGGGCTTACCATCGATGAGAACAGTGCAGGTGCCGCAGGCACCCTCGCTGCAGCCGTCCTTCACAGAGGTCAAGTGCAAGGTGTCACGCAAAAAGCGGATAAGCTTTTGATTTTGTTCGGCGGTTACGGTCTTTCCGTTCACGGTAAAACTTGCCATGCGAGAGAACCCTCCCCAGCCGTGCCCGCAAGCGGTCCCACGGTCATTTTTTCAAAATCGGAAAGGTTGACCTTTCCTTTTTTCTTCATTATACAATTTTTTTTAGGGCAATGCAATGACAGCTTCCCTCAAGCGTTATTCTTTCTTATATACAGCGCTCTGGCAGCTCCCATCCCACCGCCAATGCCCCGTGGCGGACGGTAATCCGGGCCTCCGGCTCCAAAATATGATTGCTCACACCCAGGGGAAGATCCGGGGTCATTGTGGCGTCCCGGAGGGGATATTGGAAGCCCTCCTCGTCGATGCCGGTGGCGGAATCTCCCATGCAAAACGCCGAAAACAGCCCCCATTCCACCTCTCGCCGCACCGTCAGGGATTCGTTTTCCACAGCGGTCCAAATAAAATCGTCGTCGTACAGCCAGCCTCTGGCCCCATGACGGCGGAGATACAGCAGCGCCTGCAGATTGGCCAGGGTGTGGTCCAGGCGCTTTCCGCCGGTGCAGCCGTAGAGAAAAAATTCGGTACAGCCCTGTTCCAGCCCGGTTTTCACCGCCAGCATGGTGTCGGTGTCATCTTTTTCCACCGGCACGCGGCAGACGTTGGCAAAGTCCGTGGGCTGCTCCATGGAGTCAAAATCCCCCAATAACAGGTCGGGTACAATGTCCTCCGCCTGGCAGACCCGATAGCCTGCGTCGGCGGCAATGACAAAATCCCCGGCGACGGGGCGCAAACGCAGGCCATAATAGCTGCCTGCGGCAAAAATAAAACAGCGGTTCATCAGCAGGTTCCCCCTTTTGTCCTGCTGATAGTTTACCACAATCTCCGCCCCCTGACAAGTTCCGCAAGGACAGCGCCCCCGGATGACCGGAAGCGCTGCCATTAGTTTACATAATATGGTCGTCACAGCAATTGTCCAATATCCGCAGGCCCATTTCCCCGGGCTTGGCCACCGAAAATTCGTTGATACAAACCGCGTCAAATTGCGGACAGAGCCGCTTCTCCGGCTCCACCCGCAGGGACGGCGTTTTGCTTGGCTTTTTCCGTTTGTTTGTCATGGTTCATCACCCCCTGTCAGTTTGTGCCGATGGGGACAAATCATGCAGATCATCTAAGGAACCTCTGATGCAATCCGTCCCGTGGATTGGCGGGGAGATTTTCTGTCCGGCGAGCCAAAATCGCGCAGGAATACTGATGTATTTCCATGGTTTTTGGCGATTCCATACGAAAAAAAAGCCGTGAAGGCATGGGGCGGGATTGATGCAGCGGTTCCCTAACTCACGGCTGCTCCATCAGGCGCAGGCCGGAGCGCTTGTCCCCGGCGAGAATCAAATGGGTGCCGCGGCGAAAGCGATACTCCGGGTCTAGTAGCGGTTCAATTTCCTCGCCGGTTTTCAGGCCCAAAATATTCACGTTGTACCGACGGCGGACGTCCAGCTCCGCGGCGGTGCGGCCCTCCCACTCCCGAGGTGTCTCCAATTCAAAAATCGCGTACCGGGGGGTCAGCTCCACATAGTCAAAGGCGTTTTTGGCGGAAAACCGGATGGCGGCCCGGATGGCCATATCCATCTCGGCGTGAATCACATGGTCTGCGCCGATTTTTTGCAGAAAGCGAATCTGCCGCTCCCGGTCTGCTCGGGCCACCACGCACTTGGCCCCCAACTCCTTGAGGGTGGCGGTGGCCTCCAGGGAGCTTTGAAAATCGTCGCTGACGCAGACAAAGCACACGTCAAAATTCCCCACGCCCAAGGCACGCAACGCCTGCTCGTCCTGACAATCCCCCACGCAGGCGGCGGTGGCGATGCCCGCCAACTGGGCCACCCGCTCCTCATCCCGGTCCAGGACCAACACCTCGTTGCCCAGTTCCACCAGCTTTTCCGTGAGATGGCGGCCAAACCGACCCAGACCAATGACCAAAAAAGATTTCATCCGCTCCCTCCCTATCCGATTAAAATTTTCTCCCGGACATTGCGCAGTTTGGGCGCCGGGCCGCTCCGGGTGAGGGACATAGCCACCGACATACTGCCCACCCGCCCGGCAAACATCAGCGCAATGACGGCAAGCTTGGACAGCGGCTTTAAATTCGGCGTCAGGCCCCGGCTCAAGCCCACCGTGCCGATGGCGGAGACGGCCTCAAAGAGCGCGTCCTCCAGCGGTACCTCCTGCAAGCACAGCACCATACAGCCCGCCAGCAATGCCATGGCGTACAGGCACACGGTGGACAGGGCCTTGCGGACGGTGTCCTCGTCCAGACGGCGGTGAAACACATCCAGGTCCTCCCGCCGCCGGGCGTAGGCCGTCACACTGAGGACCAACACGGCAAAGGTCCCCACCTTGATGCCGCCGCCGGTGGAGCCGGAGCCGGCCCCCACGAACATCAGGGCCATGGTCAGCAGCGTACCGCCCTGACTCAGCGCGTTCATGGGCACCGTGGCAAAGCCGGCGGTCCGAGGCGTCACCGCCTGGAAAAATGCCAGCAGCAGTGCTTGCCCCGTCGAACATCCGGCAAAGGCCCCATTGCGCTCCATGGCGTAAAATGCCGCCGTCCCGATGAGCAGAAGCAGCCCCGTGGTGGAGAGCACCAGCTTGGTGTGGAGGCGATACCTGCGGGCGTGGAGTCCGTTGGCGGCCAAATCGTCCCACAGCACAAAGCCCAGACCGCCCAAAATCACCAACAGCGCCAACGTGAGCAAAACCAGCGGCTGACGCAGCAGGGTTTGCAGGGAGGTGCCCGGGGCGATGATGCCGCACAGATCAAAGCCCGCGTTGCAAAAGGCGGAGACGGCGTGGAATAAAGACTGCCAAAGCCCCTGCCAGAAACCAAACTGCGGGCAAAAATACGTGGCTAGCACCAGTGCCCCCACCCCCTCTAACAGGGCGGTACACAGCAGTGCCCGGCGGGTGAGCCGCACCACACCGCCCAGCTTCAGCGCCCCCACCGTGTCCATCAGCATAGACCGCTGCCGCAGACCGATGCGCTGTCCCAGCAAAAACGGCACCACCAGCGACACCACCATAAAGCTCAGGCCCCCCACCTGTATCAGGAGCAAAATCACCGCCTGACCGAAGAGGGAAAATTGGGTGTAGGTGTCCCCCACCGTCAAGCCCGTCACGCAGGAGGCGGACGCGGCGGTGAACAGCGCATCCAGCAGCGGCAGACCCCGCCCATCCCGGGAGGCCCCCGGCAGGGCCAGCAGCATCGCCCCCAAGGCAATCAGTCCGGCGAAGCTCACCGTCAGTGTTTGGACGGCGTTGAGATGACGAGATGGTTTCATGGCACAGCTCTCAATCCGGCAAAAAGTTGCCTGTTTTGCGTCAACCGGGGGGATTCTCCACTTTTGGAAAACATTGAAGGTGGAAAAGTGGTGACAAATCGGTTACAATTCATGTTGTCTTCGCGAGGCAAATACGTATAGGAGGTCATGCAAATGTTTTGTAACAACAATTCCTTTGACTGCAATTCCATCTGGCAGTTCCTCTGCCAGTATCTGAATGTGGGCTGCAAATAATGTCCGCCCGACGGCTCCGCTTCGGCGGAGCCGTTCTTTTTTACCCACCTCACGAAATCCACTCCGCTTCAAAGCTGGCCATATCTCCGGTGAAATCCAACAGGGCTTTTCCGCCCCTTCTCAGGCGATAGCGCACGCGGCAAGCCGCGCTCTCGTGGATGGTCCGTGTCATGCCGCCGCCCTTGGGTGCTTGCAGCCGCTGTCCCCGGGCCTCCACCAAGGTGACCTCCAATTCCCAGTCTCTTTGCCGCACCAGTGCGCCGGTTTCGTCCACCCGCAGGACCCGGGCGCCGGTGTAGGTGGCCAAACGCCGCTCCCTCCCCTCCAATAACACCGAGCAGATGCAGCCGATGAACGTCCCACCGCAAAAGGGAATGTCCGCCACGGACAGCATCACGCAGTTTTCCCCCCAGCCGCACTGGGTCCAAAGATAGCGCTTTGGAAAGGACAGCCCCCTGTCCCCCTCGATATAGCCCGTCCCGCCGGTGAAGTCCATGGTGTCCCCTTCCATGCGGAGCGTCCCGCTGACCCGGTGGGCGAGGCTGAGGACGCTGTGGCGGCACTCCATCCCCGGCACAGCGCAAAACGGCCCCATGATGTCGTATCGGGGCGGAACCACGTTTTGATACCGCAGTTCCCCCGTCAGCCACCCGCCATCCAGGGGACAGTCCACGCGAAGGCCCTGCAAGCTGAAGGTGCAATCCCCCGCCCGCACCAGAAACGGCCTGCGCTCCACCTGAAATTGCGCCGCGGGAATGGGCAGATACCAGGTTTGGCGCTGGGTGATGATTTGCAGGGACGCCTGGTGTCCCCCGTCTTTGTGTCGGTGATGGGCGGGAATCAACGCGATGGTCCGCCCCGCGCATTGGTGCTTAAAGTACCAGCCCTCAAAAAATTCATGCTCTGCCATCTGTCTCTCCCGTCTGCCAAAACTTTCCTTTAGACTGCCCTTTTTTGCCCCGGATATGCGTCGGAGAAACAAAAATAGGAGGCGAAATCGTGGCTGTGGCGGCAAATGAATCTTTCTGAAATTTTTTTGAAATTTTCTCTTGCTTTTTCTGCATTTTTCTGTTAACATATCGGATGTGCCTGTTAATAGGACACATTAGTACGCAACAGCAAGGAGGTGCAACGGATGGCCAAGTGTGAGTTTTGCGATAAGGGCGTTTCCTTTGGTATTCAGGTTTCCCACTCTCACAGACGTTCCAATCGGACATGGAAGCCCAATGTGAAACGTGTGAAAGCGGTCGTAGACGGTACTCCCCGCCATGTGTATGTTTGTACCCGGTGTATGCGTTCCGGTAAAGTCACCAGAGCGGTCTAACTTGGACAAACGCGATCCCGCGCCAAAAGGCGCGGGATTTTTGCGTTTTATAGCCGAAAAAGTACCATCCATCAGGCGGACAACACCCGAAGAAGCGCCGTTGTCGCTTTTTTCGCCAGGGGATTTTTGCAGTATTGCCTTCAAAATGGATGGAATTGATAAAAAACAAGCAGAGACTGGCGCGATACGCCAGTCTCTGCTTGTTTTCGTATGGAAACCGCTTTTGATATTCGGAGCAAACGGATTGCTTTAAGCGAATATTACATCCAGCTGGTTTCCAGCAATTCGTCTTTTTTGGCACGGTTCATCAGCTCGCTGACCACGTCCCGCACCTGCCTGTTGTTGTACAGCACCTCATACGCACAGCGGCAGATGGGCATTTCCACGCCCTCCCGCTGAGCCAGCTGCTGCACGCTCTCGGCGGCGTAGTACCCCTCTACCACCGCGCCCACGGCCTCCATGGCCTCCTTGGCGGACTTGCCTTGGCCGATGAGGATGCCCGCGCGGCGGTTTCGGGAGTGCATGGAGGTGCAGGTGACAATCAAGTCGCCCATCCCCGCAAGACCGCCGAAGGTGAGTCGGGTGCCGCCCATTTTTTCGCCCAGACGGGCGATTTCCGCCATGGCCCGGGTCATGAGCAGGGCCTTGGTATTGTCCTGAAAGCCCATGCCGTCGCAGATGCCGCAGCTCAGGGCCACCACGTTTTTCAGTGCGCCGGACAGCTCCACGCCCAGAATATCCGCGCTGGTATAGACCCGAAAATAATCGTTCATGAACGCGTCCTGCACCAGGCGGGCCGCCGCTTCATCCCCGCAGGCGGAGACGCAGCCGGTGGGCTGGCGAATGCCGACTTCCTCTGCGTGAGAAGGGCCGGAAAGGGCAACTACTTTACAGATATTTTGGGTTTCCTCCCCCAAAATTTCGCTCATGCGCAAATTGGTATCCCGCTCAATGCCCTTGGAAACGGACACCAGCACGGTTTCCGGCCGCAAATACGGCAAGGCCCGCCGCCCGGTATCCCGCACGGCAAAGGAGGGACTGGCGCAAACCACCAAATCGGCCTCCGCCACGCAGGCGCTATCCGCCGTCAGATCCAGCGTCTCCGGCAGGGTCACATTGGGCAGCAGGGGATTTTTCCGTTCCCGCCGCATTTGCTCCGCCTTTTCCGGATTGTGAGACCAGAGCTTCACATCGTGGCCGTTGTCGCACAGCACCATACTCAAGGCCGTGCCCCAGCCGCCGCTGCCTAACACCACTGCTTTCATGTCTCTTCCTCCGTTTTCTTCCGATGGAAGCTGAACTTCGATTCCGTTCCGGCTAAAATTCGCTGAATGTTCGCCCGGTGTTTCCAGACGATCAGTCCGCCAATCACCAGGGAAATGACGAAAATCACCGCATTTTCATAGAGAAACCAAGTGGCAATGGGAAAGGTCGTCCCGGCCCAGAGGGAGCCGAGAGACACCCAGCGGGTCAAGGCCGTCAGCAGCAAAAAGCCGCCCCAGACCACCAGCGCCAACCGCCAGTCCACCATGATGGCCACAATGCCGCCGGAGAGGATGCCCTTGCCGCCCTTGAAATGGAACATACAGGGGTACATATGGCCCAGAATGCAGAACAGTCCGGCCCAATATTTGCTTAAAATCAGCAGGGTGGCATCGCCGCCGCCCAGGCGTTTCATGATGAACTCCGCCAACAGCACGGCAAACACGGCTTTGAGAATGTCTGTGAGAATCACCAAAAAGGTCCACGGGCCGCCGAACGTGCGGTAAAAATTGGTGAGGCCCGCGTTGCCGCTGCCGTGGGTGCGCACATCGTCCCGCAGGATATATTTGGACACAATCACCGCGCCGTTGAAGCAGCCAAAGAAATACGCGCAGACTGCAATCACAATGACGGGGATTGCCAAGGCCTGCGCCAACTCGCCCAGAACCTGCAAATCCATGCCTTAGTCCTCCTTGTCGCTCTTTTGCCGGATGGACAGGATGATGGGCGTCCCCTCCAGGCCGAAGGTTTTGCGAATACAGTTTTCCAAATACCGCTGATAGGAAAAATGGAACAGCTTGGCCTCGTTGCAGAAAACCACAAAGTGCGGCGGGCGGATGCCCACCTGGGTCATATAGTAAATCTTCAGTCGGCGGCCCCTGTCCGTAGGCGGCTGCACCCGGGTCTGTGCGTCTGCCAAAACGTTGTTGAGCATACCGGTGGTGATGCGGGTGGATGCCTGATTGCTCACGTAGTCAATCAGCTCAAAGAGCCGGTCCACCCGTTGGCCCGTCAGGGCGGAGATGAACAAAATAGGGGCATAGGTCATGTAGGCCAGGCCCTGTTGGATTTCCTCCCGCATTTTTTCCATGGTCTTGCCGTCTTTTTCCACCAAATCCCACTTGTTCACCACAATGATGCTGGCCTTGCCGGCCTCGTGGGCCAAGCCGGCCACCTTGGTGTCCTGCTCCGTCACGCCCTCGGTGGCATCAATGAGAATCAGGCACACGTCCGCTCGGTCAATGGCCATGGTGGCCCGGAGCACGCTGTACCGCTCAATATTTTCCTCCACCTTGGACCGGCGGCGCATACCGGCGGTATCGATAAAGACAAACTTTCCCTGGGCGTTTTCAAAGGCGGAGTCGATGGCGTCTCGGGTGGTGCCTGCCACCTCGCTGACGATGACGCGATTCTCCCCTAAAATCCGATTGATGAGGGAGGATTTTCCCACGTTGGGCTTGCCGATGAGGGCCACCTTAATACTGTCGTCCTCTTCCTCTTCCCCATCGTCCGGCGGGAAAAATCGGATGCAGGCATCCAGTAAATCGCCGGTGCCGTGGCCGTGGACGGCGGAAACCGCAACGGGGTCGCCCAGGCCCAGATTGTAAAATTCGTAAAAATCCGGGTCCACCTGTCCGGTGGAATCCATTTTATTCACAGCCAGCACAATGGGCTTGCCACTGCGCAGCAACATCCCGGCCACCTCCTGGTCGGAGGCGGTCAGTCCGGTTTTAATGTCGGTTAAAAACACAATGACTGTGGCGTTTTCGATGGCAATTTGCGCCTGTTCCCGCATAAAGTTCAAAATTTGGTCGTCGCTCCGAGGCTCAATGCCGCCGGTATCAATCAGTGTGAAGGAACGTCCGTCCCAATCCGCCTCTCCGTAAATGCGGTCGCGGGTCACGCCCGGCGTATCCTCCACGATGGAAAGACGTCTGCCAATCAGTTTGTTGAACAGCAGAGATTTACCCACATTGGGCCGTCCTACGATGGCAATAATCGGTTTCATCGGCTCTCACTTCCCTTCTTCATTTGTATATTTGTATAGAATTCTTTTATTATAGCCACAGGGCTGAAATTTAGCAACAGAAACTTCCCGGGCCGCATCGCGCCGCGATGCACGCGAAGCGCAGCCTGGAAGCTTTGTGAAAATGTGCGAGAATGCGGCGGCTGCCGCTGGGCCGCAAAACAAAAAAGGAAAGAGGGAAGAGCCCCTCTTCCCTCCTTCATATGCAAAAGCTTTTCTTATTTTGCAACGACGGACTTGACAACCTTGACCTGACGGCCGTTGTAAGTACCGCACTCCTGGCACATTCTGTGAGGCAGGTGCAACGCACCGCATTTGGGGCATGCGACGAGGTTGGGGACCGCCAGCTTCCAGGTGGAGCTGCGCCGTTTGTCGCGTCTAGATTTGGATACTTTTCCCTTAGGTACTGCCATTGTGACACCTCCTTGATCTTTCAAAGACGGTGGATTTTCCACCTTGTCTTATTTATCGCGTCTTATTTGTTCTCCAAAAGCGTTGCCAGGACTGCCAGCCGCGGGTCAATTTCCTTTTTACAGGAACACGGACCAAGGTTCAGATCGGCGCCGCACCGCGCGCACAGTCCTTTGCAATCTTCCGAACACAATGTTTTTGTGTCCATTTCAAGAATGAACGTGGTGCGGGCCAAGTCACCCACATCAATTTTGCCCTCTTCCAGCAAGATGATCTCGTCGTTTTCCTCAAATTGCAGTTCCTCCGCCAACATACTGTGGAAGAACATCTCCTTGTCTTGGGAAAACTCCTTGGTACAGCGGTCGCACACAGCGTCCAACGTGGTCCGCATCGAAAACGACAGGTCCAGCAGGCCGGCGGTGTTGCGTACCTCGCCCTCCACCATCACAGGACGTGACGCCGGATAGCGCCCCGCAAACTCCATGTCTGAGAAATCCATCTCAAACGAAAAGGGTCTGTTTTTGCCGGGGGCATGAATAATTGGTCTCAGGTCTAAAAGCATACTCTACCTCGCAATGACACGAATAGTATTATAATTGAAGGACTACCCATTGTCAAACAGTTTTTTTGTTTTTCGCCACTTATTTGCATTTATTTTTCATCAATGTGCTTTCCCGCCAAATCCATGCCCATAATGACGTTGCGAAATCCGTCCTGAATGGTGGCATAATCCGTGATGCGGTAGGCATCCTTGGGGCGTCGCGCCGCCCAGGTCCTGCACAGGTCCTCCGCGAACGCGGAGCACAGCGGTTCCTCCAGCCCCAGCAGCATGGGCGAGAGATAGTTGACAATCATCTGTTTTTCGTTTACCCGCACCGCGCTGCGGTTCCAAATGTGCTGCTTCGCCCAAGCGGCCTCCAGCGCGTCCATCATTCTCTGGGGTAAATTTTTTTCCTCCCGGACCGCCACCATAAACAGCGGCCCAAACCGCTCCGTATAGGCCCGAAAGGCCCCGGTGTAGTCCCGGCGGGTAAATTTCCGCAGATAGTCCGGTGCCTCCCACACGGCGGCACAGAGGGTTTCAATCTCCATGGTGCTCCTCCTGTTTTTCATCCAACACGTCCGGCTTGTCCCCGGCAGGCTCCTCCGTCGGCGGCTCATCGCTCCAAGTCTCCGGGTCATCGATGTGCTGCTTGCCGTATTCATAGGCTTTCCACTCCCGGAAAAACAGCATGGCCCCCACCGCCACAAATACGGCGATTCCCAAAACGGACAGCAGCACACTGCCGGCCTCACCCCGCCACAGCGTCTGCACCAGGCGGAACGCCAGATACCAGAGATAGCCGCCGGCCAGAACCCAGATGTAGTTCACCTTGCCGGTTTGCTTGTGGTCATTTTTCATGTTTCATGCTCCTACTAAAAATTCTCGGCTTTACAACCGATTTGGAAACAGGTATACTGGGATACACTGGATTTTACCAGTTTGGGAGGGTTTTATGCGCCAATTCACCATCGGAAAAAACGACGCCGGACAGCGCTTGGACCGCTTCATCGCCAAGTCTCTGCCGCTGCTGCCCCCCGCCCTGCTGCAAAAATATATCCGCCTCAAGCGCGTGAAATTAAACGGCAAGGGCGCCAAGCGGGACACACGCCTTTTATTAGACGATGTTTTACAATTATATATCAACGATGAGTTCTTTGACAAGCCCTCTGAGGAAAACATCTTTCTCTCCCTCTTTAAGCCCACACTGGATTTGGTCTATGAGGACGAAAATCTGCTGCTGGTGAACAAGCGGCCGGGACTGGTGGTCCACGCCGACGAGACAGAGAAGGTCAACACCCTCATCAACCACATTCAAGCCTATCTTTACCAAAAAAAGGAGTGGAGCCCCAAGTGGGAAAATGCCTTTGCCCCCGCGCTGTGCAACCGCATTGACCGCAATACCGGCGGCATCGTCATCGCCGCCAAAAACGCGGAGGCTCTGCGGATCATCAACGAAAAAATTCGAGATCACGAGCTGCGCAAGTCCTATCTCTGCATCACGCTGGGCCGGCCCAAGCCGGAAAAGGGCCGTATCGAGGGGTTTTTACTGAAAAACGAGGAGAAAAACGAGGTGGCTTTTTACCACCATCCCATCCCCGGCGGCAAAACCGCTGTGACGCTCTACCAAACACTGGAGACACGGGGGGGCTTATCCCTGGTGGAATGTGAACTGCTCACCGGGCGGACCCATCAAATTCGCGTGTCCATGGCGGAGCTGGGCACCCCCCTGCTGGGCGACGGAAAGTACGGAAACGGCGCCGCGAATCGCCAATATCACGAGACGCGTCAGGCCCTGTATTCCTACAAATTGGCCTTCCAATTTTCCACCGACGCGGGAGCGCTGAACTACTTGCAAGGCAAGGAATTCACCGTCACTGACATCCCCTTCAAAAATAAGTATTTTAATTAGGTAATTCCCTTGACTTTTAAGGGGATTTCTTATATAGTTTTATACTGCTGAATTTCTATGAAACCGGGGATTTCCGGCGGAGAAACCAGGCAAAAAGAAGCAAAATAAAGAGGAAACGGGGGAGGATACATGTCCAAAGAGTTGATACGCCTGCGGGAGTGCTGCATGGCGTTTGACGACGAGCTTGTTCTCGATCATCTCAATCTATACATCAATGATAAAGAATTCCTCACACTGCTTGGGCCCAGCGGCTGCGGCAAGACCACAACGCTGCGCATCATAGGAGGTTTCACGACGCCTACGTCGGGAGATGTCCTGTTCAACGATGTGAGGATCAATGACGTTCCGCCCCATCAGCGGCAGATTAACACGGTGTTCCAGAAGTACGCGCTGTTCCCGCACCTCAATGTGTTCGAGAATATCGCCTTCGGACTGCGGCTGCAACGGGTGCCGGACCCCAAGGATCCCACCGGTCGGCGGCAGGTCAAGCTCTCCGAGGAGGAGATCAGCCAACGCGTGAATGAGATGCTGGAGATTATCAGCCTGAAGGGCTTCGAGCACCGCAAGCCGGATGCACTTTCCGGCGGACAGCAGCAGCGCGTGGCCATTGCCCGCGCCCTGGTGAACCGTCCCAAGGTGCTTTTATTGGACGAGCCCTTGGGCGCGCTGGACCTGAAGCTCCGCAAGGATATGCAGGTGGAACTGAAAAAAATTCAACAGCAGGTGGGCATCACCTTTATCTACGTCACCCACGACCAGGAGGAAGCCCTCACCATGTCTGACACCATTGTGGTGATGGACAAGGGCTCCATCCAGCAAATCGGCCCCCCCGAGGATATCTATAACGAGCCGAAAAACGCCTTTGTGGCAGACTTTATCGGAGAGTCTAACATCATCGACGGCGTGATGGTCCGGGACCAAGTGGTGCGGATGTACGGCAAGCAATTCCCCTGCGTGGACGGCGGCTTCGCCGAAAACGAGCCGGTGGACGTGGTCATCCGCCCCGAGGA
>JAVVPH010000025.1:0-12404 GCA_036655835.1 Oscillibacter sp. | reverse complement strand
TACAGCAGTTCCGGTTCAGATTGCGAGGAAAGGAGGCAGGGAAAAATGATCCGAAACAAGGCGGAGGACGCAGCCGGGCTGACGCCCGGCAAGGACGACAACGCAGTTGCGGGACATTTGGCGCGCCGAACTCCTCGCGATCTGAACCGGAACTGCTGTAGCTCTATTTCAAAAAGGAGTGATACTGTATGATGAAGCTATGTACCGGATTTTGGGTCGGCATGGGGACCGGGGTGGTACTGGGGGCCGCCGTGGGCATGATGAATCCCAGCGGCAAGCAGACCATGAAAACCCAGGTGGGCAGGAGCATTGAAAAGCTGGGCCACGCGGTGGACCACGCCGTGGACAACATCGTCTCCGAGCTGCACTGAGGAGAGGGGGAGCGGTTGCCGCCTGCGGCAATCGCTTTTCCCCGTTTCCGGGGATTGAGGGAACCTCTGATCAAATCGCATTGTGCAGATTGGCGAGCAGATTTTTGGCGATGTCCAGGCGAAAAAGATGCCGACAAGATGTGCGGCGGGATTGAGTCGGAGGTTCCTTAGGGGTTCATAATGGCCCGAACCGCCTCTTGGGTGGTGGTTTGGGGAAACAGCTCATAGCCCACCGCGCCCCGGTAGCCGATTTCCTCCAGGCAGGCAAACACGGCGGGGTAGCGGATTTCCCCGGTGCCCGGCTCATGGCGGCCCGGCGCGTCCGCCACATGGATGTGGCCCAGTTGGTGGGCATAGCGCCGCAGGTTGTCGCACAAGCTCCCCTCGTTTAACTGCATATGGTATACATCGTACAGAATATTCAACAGCGGGGAACCCACCAATTGCGTCAGCTCCGCCGCCATGCGGGTGGTGGCGAGAAAATTGCCGCAGTGGTCGGTGGTGGTATTCAAAGCCTCCAAATTCATGCGGATGCCGGAGGCCTCCGCCAGGGCGGCGCAGTCCCGCAGTGCATCAAACATAGCGGCGATTTTCACGGTGTCGCTGAGGTTTTCATACCGATTTAAAACCACCCCGCCCGGGCCGAGGGCGTTGGAATGGAGGGTGAGGGAGGCGGCTCCCAACTGCTGCGCGGCGGCAACGGACCGGCGGAGAAAGGCCAGATATTCCGTCTTTTGGGCGGGGTCAATCAGGGAGAACGCCCCGTCCCCATTGAATCCGGCGATGCCGATGCGGGCCGCTTCCGCCGCCGCTTGGACAGCGGACAGGTCCTTGTCCGCCCAGCTCCAAAATTCCACCAAATCGAAGCCGTCGTCCTTGGCGGCCTGAAAGCGGCTGCAAAAGGGCAGCTCTTGATACAGCGTTTCAATGCAGGCGCATTTTAAAAATTTCACGGTCGGGTCCCCCCTTTTTTGTTTTATTATTGCAGGGGCCGCCGAAAAAGTCAACTGACAGAGCAGGGTCAAAATGCGTGATATTTGGCCCTGTGTCGCCTGCGGGCGGATGCTCCGGCGTACTTTGTACGCCTCAACGTGAAAGTGGGGCCTCATCGGCCCCCTTTCACACGATCCCCCGATTCTTCTTACAACGTATTGTGGTTGATTGACAGCCCGAGAGGGACTGCCTAGGCAGTCCCTCTCTTTGCTTAGTATTTCTTAATATCGCTTAGCATTGCTTAGTATTTTTTCCGCTCGCCGGGTTTTTTGGTGTAGGGCTTATAGGGCCGGTGAATGGGGGGCGCGGGGCGGGAGGTCTTTTTGCGGCCCGGCTCCTCCACCAGAGGCATGACGTGAATGGGCTTGCCGCAGAGCTTACAGCCCTGCATGGAGAGCATAATGTCCTCCAGCTTATCGGCGGGGACCGCCACGGTGCTAAACGTCTCCGAGATTTCGATTTTTCCGATTTCCCGAGAGCTGATGCCCGTGCGCTCCGTGATGGCACCCACGATATGGTTGGCGGCAACCCGGTTGGCGTAGCCCATATCAATGACCATTTCAGCGGAGGAATGATGCTCCCGCACCCGGACCTTCTGCCCCATTTCGCCATCGCCCAACGTGCGAACGGCCTTGGAGGCCTTGGGGAGGTCGGTGAGATTTTTGGTGTCGTGCCGGAAATAAAGCCCCAAGAGAATGGCGGCAATTTTTTCCGGCGTGTGGCCCTTGGCCATCAATTCCTCCACCATGGCGGTGTGGAAGGGCATCGGCTCCGCTTGCAGGGCCTTGTCCACCAGCTCCACATCCCGGGCACGGTTGCTGCGCTCAATATCCGCCACCGTGGGGAGGTCAATGGGGGTGATGGTGGATTTGACCCGGCGGGCCAGCTGCTGAAGCTGCATCACCTGCTGGCGGCCACAGCACAGCGTGACGGCGGTGCCGGTTTTGCCGGCGCGGCCGGTGCGGCCGATGCGGTGGACGTAATAGTCCGCCACCTTGGGAATATCGAAGTTGAACACGTAGTCCACATCGTTGACGTCAATGCCCCGGGCAGCCACATCGGTGGCCACCAAAATCGCGACTTTGCCCTTTTTAAAGGCGTTCATCACCCGGGTGCGCTGGAGCTGCTTCATGTCCCCGTGGAGGCCCTCCACAGAGAAGCCGGCGGCGTTCAGGCCCTCTGTCAGCTCATCCACCATGGATTTGGTGTTGGCGAAAATGATGGCCCGCTGGGGCTTATAGTAGTGCAGCAGCAAATTCAGGGCCTCGGGCTTATGGCGCATGGGCACATCCACGGCGGTTTGGACGATGCTGTCCAGCGTCACCTGGTCCCGGTTGATTTCAATGAGCACCGGGTCCTTTTGGAACTGGCGGGTGATGGTCAAAATCTCCGGCGGCACCGTGGCGGAAAACAGCACGATCTGCCGCTCCTCGGGCACGTCGGTCAAAATCGTCTCAATATCTTCCTTAAAGCCCATGTTGAGCATTTCGTCGGCCTCGTCCAGGACAATCATTTTCAGGTGATTGAGATGCAGGGAGCCACGGCGCATATGGTCCATGACCCGGCCGGGGGTGCCGATGACGATGTTGGCCTCCCGCAAATCCACGAACTGACGGCGGAAATCCGCGCCGCCGTAAATATCGGCGGTTTTGATATAGGGGAGGTGGCGGGCAAGCTTGCGCAGCTCGTCGCCGCACTGCTGGGCCAGCTCCCGGGTGGGGGAGAGAATCAGCACCTGCACATATTTATCCTCGGGAACCACCAGCTCCACAGCGGGGATGCCGAAGGCCACGGTTTTGCCGGTTCCGGTTTGGGAGCGAGCCATCACATCCGCGCCGGTGCGGATGACGGGAATGGCTTCTGCCTGCACGTCGGTGGTTTCCGTGAAGCCCATCTCGGTGACGGCGGCCAACAGTTCCGGGGAGAGCTCAAGCTGGGAAAAGGTCAAATTTGTCATGAAATTCCTCGTTTCGTTCATTTACCCCGGGCAATCTCGCCTGCGGGGGTGTGTTTGCTTGTTAGGACAATGCCGCGCAAAGCACGGCGCAGGTCTTTGCCGCTGGATTTCGCGCATATGGCAACAAAAAACGGGGAGAATCCTCTCCCCGTTTCACAATGTTTCTATTTCAAGCAGGTAGGCGCTAAGAATATCACTTTTTGAAAGAAAAGTCAACAAAAACCGTAAAATTCCTTGGAATTATTCCGCCGTTTTAAGAAATGCGAAACTTTCGGCCCGGCCCCGGGCACTTTGTGCCCTTTCCGGGGTCTGCCCTCACAGATTGAAGCGGCGGCGGGCTTCCTCCCGCAGGGCGGGAACCCGGCGGACAATGACCAGGGGAATGATCAGCGCCACGCAGATGATGGTGGTGACCAGCGACCACCCGGGCAGCCATTGGGCGTGGAAATACAGGTCGCAAAACAGCTCCACCCCCATGGCGAACAGGCCGATGGCGGCAATGCTCAGGGAGATGGAGGTGATGATGGACCGGCGGCGGCCCCGGAGCAGAAAGCTCAGCACAAACACCACCGCGCAGGCCACCCCCAAAATGGGCAGGGCCAGTCCCACAAACCAGGCGGCTCCGTTTAGGTCGATGGAAATTAAATACACGTAGATGCCGATGGCCCCAATGTCCATGGTCAGCCCCAAAAAGGCGGGGAGACGGCGGAACAGCAGGGGCAGCACAAACCAAATCCACAGCATCACCGCCGCGCCGATGACATACAGCGACCAGGGCCGGGCCGTCCGCAAAATCAGGTTCAGCACGCCGCTGCAAATGGCCACGGAGGCCAGCATGGCGGTGAGAATCAGCGCCAGCTCCCACTTGGACACGGGCTTGACCTCGGCGGGCTTGGTGGGGAAATAGGACGTCTCCGACGTCTCCGGCTGCCAGGCGGGGGTTTGGCACAGGGGGCAGACCTTGGCGGCGGGATTTAATTCCACGCCGCAGTGGACACAATAGGACATAAAAGCGCTTCCTTTCAGCGATTGCTCTCAATACGGACCGGGATGCCCTCCCGGATTAAAAAGCGGAAAAAGGCGCACTCCGTGTCCGTTTCCGCCTGGGTGCCGGCCAGGGTAATTTCCATGGTATTGCCGTAGCTGATGGAGGAGCAGTGGCAGCGGGCCACTGTGGCCTGGCCCAAAATGACCTCCATGCCCACGATGTGGTCCCCCATGGCGGGAGGGACCTCAAAGGCCCCGGGATTGGTGAAGGTGCCGGAATAGGGCCGCACCCCCAGCAGACGGTAATTCAGGGCCATGACGGGATTTTTGACAAACACCGGAATGAGCTGCAGCACCGGGTGGGTGGTGAAGCGGACATTGCGGGTGAAGGCCGCCCGCAGCTCCTGGCGGTTGGTGTGCAATTTCATATAATGCCGCACTTGGGACACAATCTCTTGCAGGGTATACTCCCCCAGGCCCGGGTCGATGGAGGGGCGGACGGTGGTGATGAAATTGCGCAGGGTGTCCGTGGGGAAAAAGCTCCGCAGATTGATGGGGATGGCCAGGGCCACCTCCCGCTCCCGCAGGGGCCGCTCCTGATGCTGGCGGTCCAAAATCACCCGGATTAAAACCGCCGCCAAATACTCCGTCACCGACGCGCCGTACTCCCGGGCCTTGCTTTTCAGGGTATCCAGGGGGACAAAGCCCATGGTCACATGGAAGGTATAAAACGGCTCCGCCGTGCCGGTGTTGAGATAGGCCTTGGGCGGATAGGTCAGGCGGGGGGCACGCTGACCGGCATAGCGGGTGTAGGCGTCCTCCAGCTCCTCCCGTCTGGGGGGGGCGGACACGTCCAAAACGCCTTTGCCATTGGGAATTTCATAGCCCAACTGCCGCAGATACACCGCCAGGAGGGTACGGAAAAAGGTGATCGCCCCCGCCCCGTCGGACAGGGCGTGAAACACCTCCAGCGAGATGCGGTTGCGGTAGTGATAAAACCGGACCAGCCAGCCGTTGTCCTCCCGAAAGCGGAAGGGCTGGCAGGGGTCGGACACGTCCTCCTTCAAAAAGGGGCCGGGGGCGAGATTGGGTTCCAGATAATACCAGAAAAAGCCCCGGGCGACGCGGACGGAAAAGCCGGGAAAACGGGGCATGGTCAGGTCGATGGCCTGTTGGAGGGCAAGGGGATCCACCTCTTGGGCCATCAGGGCGGAAAAGCGGTAGGCGGCGGAATATTCCTCGCTTTGCAGGGCGGAATAGAGGATGGCGGCGCTGTCCATGCGATACCAACGGCCGGATGCTTCTTTCATGCTGTGCCTTCCCTCTTTCAAATGATACCGACATTGTAACACAGCCGGCGCGCGCCTGCAAGAAAAGTGCTTTCCCGAGCCGGAAATTTGTGCTATAATGGGGTAAATTTGAGACAAATCAATGCGATACGCGAAAGACAGGCAGGAGACGACATGGAAAAACGGAGCAGGGCACCCAAGAAAATTTCTCTCAAAAGCGAGGCGGAAAATCGGCGGCTGGACCCGGTGATGCGGGCGCTGAAGGCCTTTCACAGCGCCTCCGCCCCGGAGACGATGGACGTGGAGGAGTTGGAGCGCCAGCGCCGCAGTCAGGAGCTGCTGGGCCGCTTGACCGCGCCCATGAGCGGCATGGACTGGGAGGAATTTTCTCTGGGGAGCATCCCCGCCGCGTGGATGCGGCTGAAATGCCCCCACGGCTCCCGTCATGCTATTTTGTACTGCCACGGCGGCGGATATACCAGCGGAAATTTGGGCTACTCCCGGGTGCTGGCCTCCAAGCTGACCCAGGCCACGGGGATGGACGTGCTGTCCTTTGAATATCGTCTGGCACCGGAGCACCCCTATCCCGCGGCGGTGGAGGACGCGCTGGCGGTCTGGAACCACCTGATGCTGCTGGGTTACGGCGCAGAGCAGGTGATTTTGGCCGGGGACTCCGCCGGGGGCAATTTGGCCCTCGTGCTGTGCCATTGTCTGCGGAAGGCAAACCGCCGCCTGCCCGGCGCGCTGATTTTGATGTCCCCCTGGACGGACATGACCATGTCCGGCGCCTCCTACCGGGAGCGGGCGGACATGGACCCCATGCTCACGCCGGACTACATTGAGGCGGTCCGCGCCGCCTACGCCCGGGGCGGCGATTTGCGTGCCCCGGAGCTCTCCCCCCTCTTCGGCGATTTTACGGCCTTTCCCCCCACCCTGATTCAGGTGGGGGACCATGAGATTCTCTATTCCGACGCGGAGGCGCTCAGTGAAAAAATGACCCGGCAGGGGGTTTTTTGCCGCTTGGAGGTCAGCGAGGATATGTGGCACGTATTCCAGATGTTCCCCATCCGCAAGGCGGCGGCGGCCATGGAGCGTGTGACCCATTTTCTGTTGGAGCGATAAGGGACGCGGGCTTTTTGGCAGAGCTTTGCACGGATTGTGAGAAAATTTCAAAAAACGTTTACAATTTTCGTGCAGGATGCTATACTTTCCTCAATCCGATCCGGCCCGTCACTCCACTCCTTCTGGCGTGGTCGGACGAAAAAAAGGAGGAAACCACCGCTGGACTTGCGGTGCGGCAGTGTGGAGACCTGTCGTAATGCGGCGCGACTGACTCAGTCGTCCGTGAGGCAGCAGTTTGCGAATGCAGTGCTGTTAAAGTCAAGTATATGGCAGAAGTCGTACTGAAAAATCTCAAGAAAATCTATCCCAACACCGAGAGCAAGAAAAAAGGCAAGGACGAGCCGGAGAAGAAAACCAACCTCCAAATCACCGCCGAGGGCGTTTTGGCGGTGCAGGACTTCAATCTGGAGATCAAGGACCGGGAATTTATTGTTCTGGTCGGCCCCTCCGGCTGCGGAAAATCCACCACGCTGCGCATGGTTGCCGGCTTGGAGGAAATTTCCGGCGGCGAGCTGTACATCGACGGGAAGCTGATGAACGACGTGGCACCCAAGGACCGGGACATCGCCATGGTGTTTCAAAACTACGCGCTCTACCCCCACATGACGGTGTACGAAAACATGGGCTTTGCCCTGAAGCTCCGCAAAACCCCCAAGGAGGAAATTGACAAAAAGGTCCGGGAGGCGGCGGATATTTTGGACATCACCGAATATCTGGACCGCAAGCCCAAGGCCCTGTCCGGCGGACAGCGCCAGCGGGTGGCCATCGGGCGGGCCATTGTCCGGGACCCCAAGGTCTTTTTGATGGACGAACCCCTGTCCAATCTGGACGCCAAGCTGCGCAACCAGATGCGGGCGGAGCTGATTAAACTGCGCCACCGCATTGACACCACCTTCCTCTACGTCACCCACGACCAGACCGAGGCCATGACCCTGGGGGACCGCATCGTCGTGATGAAGGACGGCGTGATTCAGCAAATCGGCACGCCCCAGCAGGTATTTGACCATCCTGCCAACCTGTTTGTGGCTGGCTTTATCGGTATGCCCCAGATGAATCTGTACGACGGGCGACTGGTCCGGGACGGAGACGGAAAATACGCCGTGGAGCTGGAACATGCCCACATCGTCCTCTCGGATGAAAAGCAGGCCAACCTGGCGGAGAAGCAGGTGGCGCCGCAGGAGATCACCCTGGGGGTGCGCCCGGAGCACATCGCCTTGCTGGGGGACGGCGGCGAGATGATTCACGGCACGGTGGACGTGTCCGAAATGATGGGCAGTGCGGTCCATCTCCACGTCAACGCCTGCGGGAAGGACACCATCATCATCGTCCAAACCATGGATTTGCAGGGGCCGAACAAGATTGATTACTCCATCGGCAGTCCCATTGCCTTTACCTTCGGCGGCAATGTGGCCCACCTGTTCTCCAAAGCGGATGAACACAATTTGGAGCAGTAATTTTTGAAATAGAAAGCCGGCATGGAAGAAGTTCCATGCCGGCTTTGTTTATTCCAGGCGGAATAAATCCGCCGTCCATTGGTCGTTGAGGATGCGCACCACGGCGTAGGACGGGGCCAGATAGTCCCCGATGCTGCCGGGGTTCAGCAGCAGGGTATTCCCCCGCCAGGTTTGCAGGGGCCGATGGGTATGGCCGAAGAGGCACAAATCCGCCCGCCGCTCCGCCGCCGCATCCCCGATGGTGAGGAGGGAGTCCTTCACACCGTAGGTGTGGCCATGGCAGAGGAAAATCCGCCTGCCCGCCACCTGCACCAGGCGCTCCGCCGGCTCCCCTGCGCAAAAATCGCAGTTGCCGGGAACCTGCACCAGCTCCAGCTCGGGAAACGCGGCATGCAGCCGCTGGCCGTCCCGCCAGCAATCTCCCAGATGGAACACCATGCGGGGGGAGGTGCGCTCCACAGCACGGATCATATTGTCCAGATTTCCATGGGAATCGGAGAGAATTAAAAGCTTCATGGCTGTCCTTTCGGGGCGGAAGTGGAGGGGGAAAAAGTCCCATCCAAAACGGATGGGACTTTTTGCGTGTAAAAAATTATCTCTTGGAGAACTGGGGTGCGCGACGAGCGGCTTTGAGGCCGTACTTCTTGCGCTCCTTCATTCTGGGGTCACGGGTCAAGAAGCCCGCCTTTTTCAGAATGGGGCGATAGTCCTCGCTGGCGAGGAGCAGGGCACGGGAGATGCCGTGGCGCAGAGCGCCGGCCTGGCCGGAGACGCCGCCGCCGGTGACCGTGGCAACCACGTCCATCTTGCCGACGTTTTCAGTGGCTTCCAGGGGCTGGCGGACCACCATCTTCAGGGTGTCCAGGCCAAAATAATCGTCGATGTCACGGCCGTTGACGGTGACAGCGCCGGTGCCGTTGGGGAACAGATGAACCCGGGCGACAGAGGATTTTCTGCGGCCGGTGCCATACAGATAAGGCTTTTTAGACTGATACATTCTCTTCCTCCTCCTTATTTGACGTCCAGAGCAATGGGCTTTTGGGCCTGCTGCTCATGGTTGGCGTCAGCGTAGATGTGCAGGCGCTTCAGAGAATCCTTGCCAATCACAGTCTTGGGCAGCATACCCCGGACGGCAACGCGCATTGCCAGGTCGGGCTTCTCCTGCATCAAAATGCGATAGGGAGTCTCCTTCAAGCCGCCTACCCAACCGGAGTGGGTGCGGTACATCTTCTGCGTGCCCTTGTTGCCGGTGAGGACAGCCTGGCTCGCATTGATGATGATGACGTTATCGCCGCAATCGGCGTGGGGCGTAAAGGTGGTTTTGCTTTTGCCGCGCAGCAGGTCCGCAGCCCGGACAGCAGTTTTGCCCAGGGGCACTCCCGCAGCGTCCAGGATGTACCACTTGCGCTCAATATTGGCCGCGTTTGCCATAAAAGTGGACATGGTGTTTCCTCCGTCTATATAATTTGATTTTCTTTACAAATCAAGCGTCTCGGGTTAAAATCGAGGCAAGACTAGTTATAACACAGGGGAATCAGCCTGTCAACACAGTTTTCATTTAGCATGGGATAAGCTCGTATTTTCGCTTGTTTTCACACGATTGCTCTTGAATACTCACTTTGCAATTTGCATTTTGGCAAAAAGCGGCGCGGAACCGCCCATACGGTCCCGCGCCTGAGATCGCGCACCTATGTACCCTACACCACCCACTGCGCCAGCAGCAGCAGGACCAGCCCCGGCAGGCCCAGAACCCCCACCACCAGCGCGTTCCACAGGTTTAACCCCAGGGTCACGCCGGTGATGCCGGCGGTGAGGTTCAGCACCCACAGGGCCAAAAAGCCCAACAGGGTATTGCACAGCAGCTTCAATGCCAATTTCAGCGGCGTGCTGAACACCCGCAGCAGGGCGATGAGGAAAAAGCCCGCCAACACGCCGGCGAGAATTTTTTGATTCAGGTCCATGTGGCGTTCCCCTCCTGCGCGGCGGCGGCGCTGGCCGCCTTGGGACTGCGGGCCTTGATGGCCCGGATGAGGTAGTTGCAGCGCGCTTTCACCGCGCTGATCTCATAGATGCAGGACTCCACCAGCTCCGGGTCCAGGGCCTGGTCAAACTGGCGATAGGCCTGGGTGAGGTCCCCTCGGGCGGAGAGCAGCTCCTCCCGCAGGGCAAGCAGTTCCCGGTCCGGCGCGGGCTTTTTGGAAAAGAGCACGGTTTTCATAGAATACCCCCCGACACTATATCTTACGGAGAGTTTGGACAAATATTCCAACTTTTATACAGGAGAATGAACATGGAACAGGAAGTTTGGATGCGCGCCGCGCTTGCACTGGCCCAAGAGGCCGCGGCGGCGGGAGAGGTCCCCGTGGGCTGCGTGATCGTCCGCAGGGGCGAGATTGTGGGCCGGGGCCGCAACCGGCGGGAGGAAACCCAATCCACCGTCTCCCACGCGGAGATGGAGGCCATCGCCGGGGCCAACGCGGCCCTTGGGTCCTGGCGTTTGGACGACTGCGCCCTCTACGTGACGCTGGAGCCGTGCCCCATGTGCGCCGGGGCCATTTTGAACGCCCGGATTCCCCGGGTGTTTTACGGTGCCCGGGACGAGGCCTATGGGGCCTGCGGCGGCGTGACCAACCTGTTTATGGAGTCCTTTCCCCACCGCCCCGCCCTGGTGGGCAATATTTTGGGGGAGGAATGTCGGGGGGTACTGGGCGATTTTTTCCGCCAACTGCGGGAAAAAAATGGCGAAGCGAACCGTTTTAGAGGGACTCTGACGTAAATCGTTTACGATTTAAAGGTTTTGTAACAATTGATGCTGGTTTCATTAACAATCAAACCGTATAGTAAGAGTTGCAAGAGACAAAAAACTTCTTTTCATCCAATCTTCCAAACAATAGACAAAAGGGCCGACTGTGCAGTCGGCCCTTTTGCCATTTGGTAAGCCCCGCCGCAGGGACTGACTTCCCGGCTTGGCCCCGGCGGGTTTGTGAACAAACCAAAAATCCCTGTCGAAACCGATGGCTTCGACAGGGATTTCGTGTTAAAATGGCGGTAATTCGATGAAAGCGGCTGCCGCGCTTTGCGGGGTGCCGCCTTAAACCGGCTTCGTCTTTTCCCCGGGCTTGGCGGGCACTTTTGGCTGAGCGAGGCCCTCCGGCTGAGGGGGCGCTTTGGGCCGGGGCGCGTCACCGGGAGCCGGTGGGGCCGACTGAGGGGACGCAGTCTCAGCGGCAGTCGGGATGGTAGCGGTCGGGGCGGCGGCGGTTGGGACCGCGGCGGTCGGGACGGCGGCGGTTGGGGCGGACAGCCCATTGAGCCGCAACAGGAGAAAGCCCAGTTGCAGCAATGCGCAGGCGGCATAGAGGGCCAGGGAGGCGAAATCGTGGAGATCCGCCAGGGTGGCGGCGCACAACACCACGGACAGCGCGCTCCACAGGGCAAAACGGCGGGTTTTTCCCCCGCCGAAGGCGAAGGCCGCCAGCTGATAAAAGCCCAGGGTCAGCGCCGCCAAGGCCAACAGCTCGGGATAGTAGGCCATCAGCGTGGGGTTGATGGAATCCGTCCGGGATGTGAGGACCATGCGCACCACCAGACAGGCCACCGGGGCCAGCAGGAGATTGCCGCCCAGGTCCCTGCTCTCCCGGTTCGGATGCCGCCGACAGCGGGTAATCGCCGGGAAGAGGCAGACCGCCGCCAAAACGGTCAGCAATCCCAGGACCAAATTTCCCCCCGCGTAGACAGCGGCCCCGCCCAAGCCATAGGCGTCCGACTCCGGCGGGAGGAGCATCCCCATCATCACGCAGGAATAGAGGGACAGTCCGCCGGAAATCATGAGGAGAAAGTCCCCCATGACCAGCAGCGTGGGAATGCCCGCGCCGACGGTGGAAAACGCGGCGGTGAATGCCGCCTTTTCCGATTCCGCCGGAAGCTGCCGCGTCAGGAATAAAAAAAGTGCCGTCAGGACCGCCAGGAAAAGCAGGAGCGCGATGGCGTAAGGATTGCCCGGAATGGCCAGGCCGCTGACCGGCTCAAAGCCTGTGCGGTTTTGCATCCAGCGCAGGGCGAACACCCCGCCGCTGCCCAGCAGCACCGCAATGGGTAAAACAGCTGTTTTTTTCATATATCTTATGAACCCCTTCTGCATGGAACATCGTCTGAAATTTTTCTTAGGGAACCTCTGATTCAATCCGTCACATGAATTGGCGAGTGGCTTTTCTGTCTGGCGAGCCAAAAG
>JAVVPH010000024.1:0-12423 GCA_036655835.1 Oscillibacter sp. | reverse complement strand
ACGCCCATGACAGATGCCATCATCAGACCCCGGGTCCAGCCGGAGGAATCGCCCAAGCAGTGGAGCCCCTGCAAGCTGGTGTTGAAATCTGTGTCCATTTTTACCCGATTGGAGTAGAATTTCAGCTCCGGAGAGTACAGCAGCGTCTCTGTGGAGGCAAAGCCGGGCACCACATAATCCATGGCCTGAATGAAGCCGATGATGTTCAGCATGGACCGATACGGCATGGCGGCGGTGATGTCACCGGCCACCGCGTCAGGCAGCGTGGGCTTGATGTTGGACTGGGCCAGCTCCTTGGGCCAGGTGCGCTTTCCGTCCAAAATATCGCCGAAGCGCTGGACCAGAATGTGGCCGTTGGCCAGCATATTGGTCAACTCGCCCACCTTTTGCGCGTAGGCAATGGGCTGATTGAAGGGGACGGAAAAATTGTGAGAGCAGAGAATGGCCAGATTGGTGTTGTCGGTTTTCAGGTCCTTGTAGGAGTGCCCGTTCACCACCGCCAAATCGTTGTCATAATTCTCCTGGCTGACAAAGCCGCCGGGGTTCTGGCAGAAGGTGCGGACCTTGTTTTTAAAGGGCCGGGGATAGCCCACCAGCTTGGACTCGTACAGCACGCGGTTCACCGTCTCCATAATCTCGTTGCGAACCTCCACCCGCACGCCAATGTCCACGGTGCCGGGGGCGTGGGCAATGCTATGCTCCGCACAGAGCTTTTCCAGCCAATCCGCGCCGCGGCGGCCGGTGGCCACGATGGTGTGCTTGGCGTAAATCTCCAAATCGGTTTTACCATCGGAGATGGACACGCCCTTGCACACACTGTTCTCTAAAATAATGTTGTCGCACTCATAGCCAAAGTACAGCTCCACGCCGTTATTTTGGAGATAGCGCTCAATGGCCAAATAAATATCCTGGGCCTTTTCCGTGCCCATGTGGCGGATGGGGCAATCCACCAGCTTCAAGCCCGCTTGAATGGCCCGCTTGCGGATATCCTTGCGCTCCTCCTCGTGCTCCAAGCCCTCGATATGTTCATCCGCGCCGAAATCCAGATAAATCTGGTCGGCATAGTTGATGGTCTCCTGGGCCAGTTCCTCACCGATGAGGGTGGGCAAATCGCCGCCCACCTCATAGCTCAGCGAGAGCTTGCCGTCAGAAAACGCACCGGCGCCGGAAAAGCCGGTGGTGATGTGGCAATAGGGCTTGCAATTCATGCACTTGTGGGTCTTGTCCTTGGGGCAGTGGCGTTTTTCCACGCTCTGTCCCTTTTCCACCATGATAATTTTCTGCTTGGACCCCTTTTTGATCAGTTCCAAGGCGGTAAAGATACCGGCGGGGCCTGCGCCAACGATGACAACGTCTGCATTCATACTCTGTTTCTCCTTATTCGGCTGTTTGTTCCACCGCGTGCCGCACCAGTGAATCCACCGGTACCGCCTGCGGAAATTTGAGTTGTACCAACATTTGGGGGTTGCGCGCCTCCGTCAGAGGCAGACCGTCCATAGTCTCCAGCGCCGGCACGGTCATGGAAAAGGGCCGCAGGTTCGGTCCCACCACTTCCACGGTGTCACCCGTAGAAAATTTGTTGCGAACTGACACGACAGCATTGCCTTCGGCATCACATTTTGTGACAAGTGCATTCACCTGCCAGTCCCTGATATAGCGGGAATTTTCGCAATATTGCTCTGCCGGCCCATAGAAAAATCCGGTGGAGTAGCGGCGATGGCTGACATGGTCCACCTCGTCCCGCCAAGCGGGGTCCAGAGGCTTCCCTGCTACCACGGCGTCCAGACAGTGGCGGTATGCGCCGGTGACCACGGCGGCGTAATAGGCGGATTTTGCCCGTCCCTCAAGCTTCAAGCTGGCAAGCCCCGCATCCCATAGCTCCGCCAGATGGTCAATCATGCAAAGGTCCTTGGAGTTCATCAGATAGGTGCCCTTTTCATCCTCAAACACCGGCCAGTATTGCCCCGGCCGTTTTTCCTCTACCAGGGCGTACTCATAGCGGCAGGGCTGGGCGCAGGCGCCCCGATTGCTGTCCCGCCCGGTCATGTAGGTGGAGAGCAGGCAGCGCCCGGAATAGCTCACGCACATCGCCCCGTGGACGAAGGCTTCCAATTCTAATTCCGCAGGGGTTTTGGACCGAAGCTCCCGAATCTCGTCCAAGGAGAGTTCCCGGGCCAAAATCACCCGGGACGCGCCCAAATCATACCAGGCCGTGGCGCAGGCGTAGTTGGAGACGCTGGCCTGGGTGCTGATGTGGCGGAGACATCGCGGGGCGTACTTCCCCGCCAGCGTAAAGGCCCCCAAGTCCGCCACGATCAGGGCGTCCACTCCCGCATCGTTTAACCGCTCCAAATGGGCGGGCAGGCGGGCTATCTCATCGTTGTGGGGCATGGTGTTCACCGTGCAGTGGACACGCACGCCATGGTCGTGGGCAAATTTCACCGCCTGAGGCAGTTCCTCGTCGCTGAAATTTCCGGTGAAGGCCCGCATCCCAAAGCTGGTGCCTGCCAAGTACACCGCGTCCGCGCCGTAGCGCACCGCCATGCGCAGCTTTTCCATATCCCCTGCGGGGACCAGCAATTCCGGTTTTTGTCTCATCTTAATTCCCAATATACTCACTGCTGTTTACAAAATTCAGATGGTCGTTGTAATTGGTGAAGAAGCGGTGCTGTTTGTCCTTGCCCAAGGCATAGTAATAGTTGTTGCTGGTCTCCGGATTCAGCGCCGCGTCAATGGACGCAAGGCCGGGATTGGCGATGGCCGTGGGCGGCAGACCCGCATATTTATATAGATTGTAGGGCGAATCCGTCTTTTTGTCACTGTTGGTGATGGCCCCGGTGTGGTCCGGCAGGGCATAGAGCAGCGAGGCGTCAATTTGCAGCATCTTGTAGGTGCCGCCTGCGCCGGTGTCGTTCAAGCGGTTGTAGATAACGGCGGCAATGGCGGCTTGGTCGCTGCCATCCGTCTCCTTTTCAATCAGGGAGGCGATGGTGACAATTTGCTCCAAGCTGTATTTCGAGGCCTTTACCTTGGCCAGCCGCGTCTCGTCCATTTTGCTGTCAAAGTTGCGAATCAGGCGATTGAGCGCGGTGGACGGCTTTTCTCCCTTATAAAAATCGTAGGTATCCGGGAAAAGGTAGCCCTCTAAGCGGTTGGCGTCCTGAGAGGTATTGTCAATATACGGATAGTCAAAGTTGACGGTTTGGGCCGCCTCCGTCAGCTTTTCCACGGAGTTGACATTGATTTTCGCCAGCAGGGCGAAGGTCTGGGCCACCGTGTAGCCCTCTGGAATGGTGACGCGGACCGTCTCCGCGCTCATACTGCCGGAGGAGTTGCGCATTCCCATAATCAGTGCGCGGTAGTCCATGTCGCTGGTCAGCTCATAGCTGCCGATGCCGATTTTTTCGTCGGCGTTGGCCACCCCGGCGAAGAGCTTAAAGAACCACTTGTACTGAACCAGTCCCGCATCCTCCAGCTTGTTGGCCACCGTACTGACTGTATCCTCCGCCGTGACTTCGATAGTGACCGTGACGTCGTCCTTATTGAAGGCGCACAAATCATTCATCAGCAACCAGCCGATGCCGGCCAAAATCCCGGATATCACCACCACAAACAGCAGATAGGGCACCAAACCGATGCGGCGGCGTCTCCGCCGGTGATGGGCCGCCGGCCGTTCTTTGCGGCTATCCCGCACCTGCCGGGCATCCCAACTGGCGGTATCTTCCTTTTTAAATTCAGCCATAAAAACCTCCCTGCGGGCGATGCGTCGCCTGCGCTCCGTGCGTATCCCGCACGATTATAAAATCAGAAATCCCTCGCAAAGGAAGGTTTTCCGCCTGCATAGAATTTTTTTCTTGGGTCAGGCTCCCTTTGGAATTTTTCCGCATAGAATATCTCAAAGCGAGGTGACAATTATGTGCTTTAACAACGGAACCAACAACTGCTCTTGCCTGTGGCTCATCATTATCATCGTTCTGGTCGTATACTGCGGTGGCGGTGTCCTCGGGAACGGCGGCAACAGCAACGGCTGTGGCTGCGGCAACAATGGCTGCGGTTGCGGGAACAACGGCTGCGGCTGTGGCTGTGGCAACAACAACGGCTGCGGTTGCGGGAACAACGGCTGTGGCTGTGGCTGCGGCAACAACAACGGCTGCGGGAACAACTGCAACGACGGCTGCGGAACTACCTGCTGCTAAGGAACATAGCGAAATGGGGCGTACTGCGTCCCATTTTGCTGTCCGCCCAAAGAGGACAGGCTTACAGCAGTGTGGAAATTTCTGTCCAAACCCGGGCATGAATCTCCTCCACCGTGCGGGGCTTTCCCGCCTCGGCGCAGTCAATCACGGTCCAACCGCAGAGGCGAACCACCTCTTTGGCGTTGGCGCGACAGCGGCGGAGATAGTTTCCGTCCTGCTCGTGGATGTCGCTGTGGGCACCCGTCTCTTGGGTGCGGCGGCGCATCATCTGCTCCGTCACCTCCGTGGGCATATCCAGATACAACACCAAATCCGGCTTGGGCAGGCCCATGCGGCGATATTCCAAATCAAACAGCCAGTCCAGATACTCCTCCCGCTCCCCATCGGGCAGCTTGGAGGCCTGGTGGACGGCGTTAGAGGTGGTGTAGCGGTTGGCAATCACCAGTCCGCCCGCCTCGTAAAATGTGCCCCAATCCTGCTTGTAGGAGGCAAACCGATCCACGGCATACAGGGTGGAGGCGGCGTAAGCGTTCACATCTCCGGGATGCTTGCCCAGTGCCCCATCCAAATACAGCTTCGCCGGCTCGGCAAAGGGATTGCCGTACCGGGGAAAATCAATTTCCCGGTAGGTCCTGCCCTCCCGCTCCAACCGCTGACACAGCAACTGTGCCTGGGTGGCCTTTCCGGACCCGTCGGTCCCCTCAAATACAATCAGCTTTCCGCTCATGTGTTTACTGCCTTTCGCCGCGCTGTGCGCCAAAGTTATTTCTTGACCTGCCGGACGTGGACCAAAAACAGCGGCAGCTTCATCATCCGTCCCAGTCGCCGCGGCTCCTTGCACAGGCGATAAAACCACTCCAGTCCATGCTTGGTCCAAAAGGCCGGGGCGCGTTCCACCACACCGGCGAACACATCCAAACTCCCGCCCAAGCCGCACAGCAGATGCGCGCCGGTCTCCGGGCCGTATTTTGCCATCCAAAGCTCCTGCTTAGGCGCACCCAGGCAGACAAAGGCCACATCCGCGCCGCTGTGGCGAATTTCCTCCGCCACAGGGCCGTCCTCTTGAAAATAGCCGTCGTGAAACCCTGCAATCCGCAAGCCGGGATATTGCGCCGCCAGTTTTTCCGCCGCCAGAGCCGCCACGCCGGGCTTTGCCCCCAGCAAAAAGAGGGACTTGCCCGCCTCTGCCAATTTTTCCATTAAACCGCCGGCAAATTCAATGCCCGGTGTTTTTTCTTTTAAAGGTGTGCCCAGCATCCGCGCGCCCTTGATAATGCCAATACCGTCCGGCAGTACCAACGCCGCGCCGTTGACGGCCGCATTGGCCGCCGCATCCACCCGGCAAATTTCCACAATCTCGGGGTTGGGCGTCGCCACATAGTGGCAGCCCTCGCTTGTGGCAAGCCGCATCCCCTGGGATACCGCCTCCGCCATAGTCAAATTGTCAAAGCCCACGCCCAATACGTCGATTCTCATGAAAACACCTCGCATACTCATACAATTGTAAATTGTAGCATATTTTCTCTCCCTTGTCCAACCTAAAATCAACCGACAAAGCAAAAAAAGGAGCGGTTACAACCGCCCCCTTTTCCTGATGTTCTTTCCGGCAACCGCCCGCGTTCATCCGCAATTCTTTCTCATACGGTGTCAGCGCGGGCCGCCTTTTTGTCCTTGCGGGGCGGCAATTGGGCCAGTGCCACTGCCGACAGCATCAAAAGACAGCCGAACAGCTCCCGTCCGCTCATGCGGTCCCCCAGCAGCAGCGCCCCCGCCAGCGTGGCAAACACCGCCTCCAAGCTCAGCAGCAGGGATACCACCGTGGGGTTTGAATCCTTTTGCGCCAAAATTTGCAGCGTGTAAGCCACGCCGCTGGAGAAAATGCCCACGTATAAAATGGGCCCCAGGCACAGCCGCAGAGCAGTAAATGACGGGGTCTCCGTGGCAATCATACCCACGGCGGACAGTACCGCCGCCACCAAAAATTGCGCGCAAGACAGCTCCATGCCATCCACCTTTGCGGTAAAATGATCGATGAGCAAAATGTGGGCGGAAAAACACAGTGCGCAGAGCGCCACATAGAAATCCCCCTCCGTGATGGAGACGCCCTCCTTGATGCACAGGCAGTACAGCCCTCCGACCGCCAGCACTACACTGATCCAAATGGTTTTTGGGGCGCTTTTTTTGAGAAAAATCCCCGCAATGGGCACAATGACGATGTACAGCGCCGTGATAAAGCCCGCCTTGCCGGAGGACGTTGTCTCCATCCCCTTTTGTTGGAGATTGGCAGCCAGGGTCAGCGCCACGCCACAGCACAGACCACCCAGCAGTAACTCCCGCCGAGAGGCGGGCTTTGTCTCCGCCGCGCCGTCAAAGTCCCGCTTCCGCCGCCAAGCGGCCAGCGCACACAGCACCAGCAGAAATAAAAACGCCACCAGGCTTCGGGCGGCGTTGAAGGTGAATGGCTCCACCAGGTCCGCGCTCACACTCTGGGCCACAAAGGAGGTCCCCCAGATGAAGGCCGCCACCAGGGGAAATACATTTTGTCGGACGCGATTGATTTTCATAAGCTTGCTCCAAACTTTGCTTTATGGTACAATCACCCCAGTGATTGTGTTTCAATTCGATGGATTGACCATCACGCCGCGTTGCGGCTATGGCAAATTACCCGGCACGATTGCCGCATACGATTGTATAGTGTAGCATTGCGGCGGGGAAATGGCAAGTCTTTCGTTTCCCTGTGGATTTTTAGTCAGAACGGTCAGAAAGGTCGGTGCACCGATGTTTTTATTTGATATGGACGGTACCCTCATCGACTCCAACCGCATTTGGAAGGAGGTAGACCGGGAATTTTTGGCCCGGCGGGGTCTGCCCTACACCCACGCCTATTACGAGGGCGTGGCCCACACCATCTTCCCCTTGGCGGCTCAATTTACCAAAGAATTTTGCCACCTGCCGGATTCCTGCGAGGACATCATGGCGGAGTGGATGACCTTGGCCGGGGATTTATACGCCCACATCCCCACCAAGCCCGGTGTGCGGGCCTATTTAAAGCAGTGCAAGGCCGAGGACCGGCGGATGGCAGTGGTCACCAGCAGCGTCCCCGCCCACTGCCGCACTGCCCTGCGGCATCTGGATTTGGAGAAATATTTTGAGACAATTTTCTTTGCTCACGACATAGGACTGGAAAAAAAGGACCCCGCCCTGTGGCTCTCTGCCGCAAAAAGCCTGGGTGTCCGCCCGGAGGACTGCACCGTCTTTGACGACAGTCTCTCCGCCTGCCGCGGCGCCCGCAGCGCAAAAATGCGGGTCATCGGCGTATACGACGACTTTTTTGCCGCCGACGAAAAAGAACTGCGGGGCTTTTGCGACGTGTATCTCCGCAGCTTTGAGGACCTGCTCTATCCCCCGAAAAAGCTGTAACCCTATGATTTAGTTAACAGATTGAATCATCTTAAAATTGCAGGGATTTGATTGAATACTCGTATAAATCCATCTCAAAAATCAGCGCAGACAACGGCCGGGGCTGATGCCCACATCGGTCCGCCAGAGGAAGCAGTTCCCCTAGGCGGAATGATGTGGGCATCGGCCCCGTTTTTTATGCTGTTCCCCTGGGAGAGCGGGATTTGCAAATTGCGTCTCCCAGGCAGCAGGCGTTTTACAGCTTTTTCATATGGCTTCCGGCGGATTTTAGCATCAATTTTTTGGTGCCCAACGTTTCAAATTCCACCTCAGCCAGCGCATCGCCGCCCATGGGGCGAACGGACAGCACCGTTCCCTTGCCAAAGGCTGTGTGCTCCACCAAATCCCCTTGATTCAACTGCAACAGCGTGGGACTCATCGTAGCGCCCCGGGTGGAAGCCAGCGGTTTTTTCGCCTGACTCTCCTCGTGGTAGGACTGCACGCCGCCATACTGGCGGGCGGGCTGTCCGCCGCCGAAGGTATCGCCAAAGCCGCCGCCGGACTGATTTTCCCCGAAGGGGTCCGCGGCAATCCGCAGCTCGGGCTTGCTCTCCCAGCGCATATGCTCCTCGGGGATTTCCTCTAAAAACCGAGAGGCCCGATTGGCGGAGGTCCGGCCGTACAGCATCCGCTGGCGGCAGTTGGTCAGCGTCAGCTTTTCCTTGGCCCGGGTCATGGCCACGTAGCACAGCCGCCGCTCCTCCTCCAATTCCTCCTCGTTATACTGGGCGTTGCTGCCGGGGAAAACCCCCTCCTCCAAGCCCACCACGTAAACCGTGGGGAATTCCAGGCCCTTGGCGGCATGAATGGTCATCAGCGTCACGCAGTTGTCATCCGCGTCCACAGAGTCCAAATCGGTGTACAACGCAATTTCATTGAGGAAGCCGGAGAGGGTGGCATCCTCCGGGGACTGCTCCAAAAAGCCCAGGATGTTGGATTTTAATTCCTGCACGTTCTCAATGCGGCCCCGGCTCTCCATGTCGTTTTTTTCTTCCAGCGCACGGATGTAGCCACTGCGCGCACAGACCTCGTCGTAAAATTCCGGCAGGGCCATGGTCCCCCCCGCCTTGCGCAGTCCGTCAATCAAATCCGCGAATTTCAGCAGCTTTGCCGCCGGGCTTTTCAGCTCCGGGAACAAATCGGCGTTGCGGAGAATCTCATACAGCGACGCGCCCTGGGCCGTGGCAATGGCCTGGACCTTTTCCACCGTGGTGGCCCCGATGGCCCGGGTGGGGCTGTTGATGATGCGCTTGAGCCGCAAATCGTCCAAGGGGTTGTTCAGCACACAGAGGTAGGACAGCATGTCCTTGACCTCCGCGCGGTCGAAGAACTTGGTGCCGCCCACCACCTTATAAGGAATACCGTTGCGCTTCAAGGCGTATTCCAATGCGTTGGATTGGGCATTCATGCGGTAGAGCACGGCGGTGTCCCGGAAATTCCGGCCCTGCTGCATCCCCATCAGCATATCCCCCACCACATAGTTGGCCTCATCGCTCTCGTTGAAGGTGGTTTTCACGGTGATGGGGTCCCCGGCGCCGTTGTCCGTCCATAACGTCTTGCCCTTGCGGCCCAGATTGTTTTTGATGACGGCGTTGGCCCCGTCCAGAATGTTCTGGGTGGAGCGATAATTCTGCTCCAGGCGAATCACCCGGGCCTTTTTATACTGCTGCTCAAAATTTAAAATATTTTCGATATTCGCGCCCCGGAAGCGGTAGATGCTCTGGTCGTCGTCTCCCACCACGCAGAGATTTTTCCGCCCCCCCGCCAAAAGGCTGGTCAATAAGTACTGCAAATGGTTGGTGTCCTGATACTCGTCCACCAGCACATAGTGAAATTTCTCCTGGTAATAGCGCAGAACCTCCGGCTCCTTTTGAAGCAGCGTGACGGTGTGGAAAATCAAATCGTCGAAGTCCAGCGCGTTGGCGGCGCGGAGTTTTTTCACGTAGGCGGTGTAAATTTTCGCCACACGGCTCATTTTCCAGTCTTTTTCCCCGTCGTACTTGGCGGCAAAGGCTTCGGGGCCTTCGTACTGGTCCTTGGCGTGGCTGATGATGGACAAAATTTCCCGGGGGACAAAGGCCTTTTCGTCCAGATTCAGATCCCGCACAAGGTCCCGCACCACCCGCTTGGCATCATCGGAATCGTAGATGGTGAAGTCCTTTTCAAAGCCGATTTTGTCGATGTCCCGCCGCAAAATCCGCACGCAGGCGGAGTGGAAGGTGGAGGCCCAAATGTCGTTGGCCTTCTCGCCCAACCGAGCCGCCAGACGCTCCTTCAGCTCCCCCGCCGCCTTGTTGGTAAAGGTGATGGCGATTATCTCCCAGGGGCGGGGCACATCCATGGCGCAAAGACGCAACGCCTGCCGCTGCTCCTCCTCCGAGGGTGCCTCCGGGTATTGCTCCAAAAACGCCAAATCAGCCTCCGTTGCCCAGGTGGGTACGTCCTCCGTGTCGCTGCCCCGGCCATAGGTCAATAGGTTGTAAACCCGCTGAATCAGCACGGTGGTTTTGCCGCTGCCCGCCCCCGCCAATAGCAGCAGCGGCCCCTCTGTGGTCAGCGCGGCCTGCCGCTGCATGGGGTTGAGCCGCTGAAAATCCCGTGCAATCACGGATGTTCGCGCGGCAATATATCGTTGATTGAATTCCTTCATGCTCTCACCAGTTTTCTTTAGTCTCGCTGTCTATTCTAGGCTAAAATCCCCTCGGGGTCAAGGCGGCAAGTGCAAGAGATTATATTTTTTAAACAAAGTAGCGCGTGGAGATTGCATTTGCAATCTCCACGCGCACAGATTTCTGTAAAATCGCTCTTAATCCGCCGTATAGGCATGGGCGGTATCCACCACCACTGTGCCCTTTGCGGTATCCCAAGAGACGTCAAAATCAAAGGTGCTGCCCAAATCCCTGAGCTTGAAATAGTTGTTGCCGCCGATGTTGTACGCCGTCAGTGTCACGGCGGTGCCGTCCTTATAAACCGGTGCGGCGTTCAGCGTGCAGGATTTATCCTTGCCGTCTCCGGCAGTCATTTCACCGCCGACAGAGGTGTATGCCTTGCCGCTCACCATGTCAATGGCGGCTTTTTCGCTGTTCCACGTCACCTCAAACTGCTTGCCGGTGCCCCGCAGAATTTGAGCAATATCCCGGAGCTTGAAGTAGTTGTTGCCGCCGATGTTATATGCGTCAAAGGCTGTCTCCTTGCCATCCACCAGCACCGGGGACGCGGTGGGCTTTGCGGTGGCAGCGGCGGGAGCCACAGGTTTCGCGGGATCTGCGGGTTTCGAGGGAGTCACGGGCTTGGCGGGATCCGCGGCACCGGCCTGATCCAAAACAATGTACAGTTCATTGCTCTCCGTATACATATCCTCATTGACCCAGCTAGCGTCGAGTGTCACAAGAAATTTTGCCGTGGAAAGCTGCTGGGCGGTGAGGGCAGTGCCTGCATAGGCAACAGCAGGCGTGGGAATAGCATAAACGAATTTTTCTCCCTTTTTGAAATTTTCTTTCTCAAGCTGGAAAATAGGGTCGTTGAAGCTTTGATTGTAATATTTGTCGCCAGCAAGCATCACCTTAAAATTACAGGTCAGCGCGTACCCGTCGGCCGGTGCCGTGAAGGTAATAGTTTCGCCCGCCTTCATGTGAATCACATCTAATGTATAATAGTCATAGCTATCATCCCAGTATGGAAAGTTCTCCTGCGCGACAGTGCGCCCGCCAAGGTCAAAGTAGGGATTTTCGGTAGCCATTGCGCCAATGGTCAAGAGGCTGAGTACCATTGCAATGGAAAGAATCCGAGCAAGTTGCTTTTTCATTTGTCAATTGTCTCCTTCTCTTTTTTTAGGGTGCTACTTTGTCCAGTCTAACCCAGAAAATTGGAAAATACAAGTGGATTTCCACAAAACATCCAACGTATCCCTCCTTATACGCCGGTGCTTGACTTTCCTTTTAGCAATTGTATTTCTCCGTTTTTTGTGCTATTCTGACGCAAAAGGGGGCTTTTCCATGTACGAACTCAATCAGGTTGGCAGGAATACCTATTATATCCAATGCCCCGCCAAGATGGGACTGTATCATCTGGCGGACAATTCCGTCTGCCTCATAGACAGTGGAAACGACAAGGACGCGGGCCGGAAGGTCCAAAAAATTCTGGAAGCTCAAAGCTGGACTCTGCGCTGTATCTGCAACACCCACGCCAACGCGGATCACATCGGCGGCAACGCCCTGCTCCAACAGCGGCTCAACGTCCCCATTTACGCGCCGGGCGTTGACGCGGCCATCACCACCCATCCCATTTTGGAGCCCGCCTTTCTCTACGGCGGCTATCCCCCCAAGCCCCTGCGAAATAAATTTCTGCTGGCTCAGCCCAGCGATTGCCAGCCCCTGACGGCGGACGTCTTGCCCCGGGGCCTGACTGCCCTCCCCCTCCCCGGTCATTTTTTTGATATGTGCGGCTTTTCCACCGATGACGGCGTGTGGTTTTTGGCGGACTGCCTGTCCGGTGCCAATATCGTGGAAAAATACCATGTCAATTTTATCTACGATGTGGCCGCCTATCTGGACACATTGGAAAAAGTGTCCGCGTTGGAGGGCCGCCTGTTCATCCCCGCCCACGCCGAGCCTACGGAGGACATCCGCCCATTGGCGGCACTGAACCGGGCCAAGGTTCTGGAAATTGCCGAATTGCTGGTGGATTTCTGCCGGGAGCCGCTGTGCTTTGAGGACCTGTTGCAGCGGGTGTTTGCCCACTATGCGCTGACCATGGACTTTAACCAGTA
>JAVVPH010000023.1:0-12516 GCA_036655835.1 Oscillibacter sp. | reverse complement strand
GCAGCTCCTTGGCCCATTGCAGCACATGGCACAACCGGTCTAAATCGTGGCCGTCGATGGGGCCCAGGTAGGTGAAGCCCATGTCCTCAAACAGGGTACTCCCGGGCCAAATGGTTCGCTTGATGACCGTTTTCATCCGATGGTTAAAGCGGTAAATCACATTTTCCGTGGGATGCTTGCCAAAGAGGCTCCGATACCATTTTTTGAAGTGGTAATAGACCTGCTTGGACCGCAAATGGCTCAAATGCTTGCTCATCGCCCCCACATTGGGGTTGATGGACATTCCGTTGTCGTTCAAAATAACGATGAGCGGCTCCTGAGACGCGCCGGCGTCGTTGAGCCCCTCATAGGCCAGTCCGCCGGACAATGCGCCATCTCCAATTAGTGCTAAAACGCTGTGGTCCTTATGCTGTAAAGTCCTTGCCCTTGCCATTCCAAGCGCCACAGAAACAGAGTTAGACGCGTGCCCGGCGATAAAGGCATCGTGGTCACTCTCATAGGGCTTGGGAAATCCGGACAGTCCGCCGAACTGGCGCAGTGTGGCAAACAGCTCCTGCCGCCCGGTGAGGGCCTTGTGGACATAGCACTGGTGCCCCACGTCAAAAACCAAGCGGTCGCTGGCGGTGTCAAACACCCGGTGGATAGCCACTGTCAGCTCCACCGTCCCCAGATTGGAGGCCAAATGTCCCCCGGTTTTGGACACATTTTCAATTAAAAAACGACGTAATTCGCCGCAAAGTTGGGTTAATTGTTCTCCATTCAGCGCTTTTACATCCGCCGGAGAGTGGATGCTTTCCAATATCACAATCTGTCTCCTCTCAGCAATGGAACAGGTGCATCACCCGTCCCGCCCAATAGACCACCTTGGTGCTTTGGCTCATGGCAAAGGTTTTGCCCAGGGCCTTTCCGCCGATGGTCAAGCCCGAAATTAAGGCCGTCACGCCCACGGACAATAGCACCGTCCGCGTGTCGAAGACAGTTTGCAGGCGGGTGACAATGACGGCGGCGGTGGTGCCGGAGACAATGCCGCAGATGTCCCCCACCACGTCGTTGCAAAAGCTGCTGACATGGCTGGCGCTGCGCAGCAGGCGCAATGCCTCTGCCGCGCCCTTTTCCTTGTGGGCAGCCATGGAGTGAAAGGGCTTTTCGTCCGCCGCCGTGACGGCAACGCCCAAAATATCAAATACGATACCAAGAATGATGAACAGCGCCAGTACCAGTGCCGCCATCGGGATTCCCGCCCCGTTCAGCGATGTTTCCGAAACCAGACTCAGCGTGGCGGACAGGGCGAGGGCAATGAAAAAAATCCGCAATATCCAGCGATATTGCGGAGGTTCCGCATGTTTCTTTTGTTTTTTCAGGTTTGTCTGTTTGGATTTCTTCAATGGGGTTCCTCCGTTTATTGGGGTTGTGTTTGCTAAGGCAGCGGCGGCAAAAAAAGTAAATCTTACGGCTTAGGTACGGGTTGGATTTCCCCACAGCGCACCCCTCGTTGCCGATAGAGGCGGTTTCCCCTTTGACGCTGTATCACGGTGTTGCCAACCGTGCGACCCGACTGCCACTTAGTCCGCACTGTAATCCTTTTTCTGCCCCAAAATGGACAGCCTAGGTGATTTCCACCACAGCCTATCCGTCTCTTTAGCCTCTTTTGCAGTTGTGGTTTCGCAGGCAAAGGGGTGGCCATTGCTCCGGCCGGAGCGTTGCCACCTGAACCCCACATCTCCCACACCCACGCAAGGCAGGCTACGTCTGCACACAGCGTTACGGGCTAAAGCCCGATGCACCGCATTGCAGGTTCCTAATCTGTTTCGTACACAGCCCGAAATACCACTATGGGAGTACGTCTGTGCACAAGAACAGGTCTCCACGAAAACAGGGTCGGGTTATCCATGCCATTGGAGATCGCCCTGAATCCGCAAGCGCGAAAATCGCGCTTCCCCCCAGCACCCACCCAAAACTGGGCGTATTAAGCAGGCACCAGAGGTTTCATCGATGTGCCCTTTAGAGGATTTTTAGCCCCTCCTTAGGAAACGGCAGTTCTGACTAGAATACTGCACCGCTGCTTAGCAATGCTTAGTATAGCACCACTTCAATAAATATACAACATATTCCGTATATACAAATGATGAATTTTTTGCGCAAAAATGCCGGGCCTCTTTGAAAAGGCCCGGCATTTCTCCTGCAATATGGAATCAAACGCGGCGCAGACTCTCAAAAAATCCAGTGGCCCTCACTTCTCCCGCCGGGCCAACTGTTCCGCCAGATGGCAGAGGAAATCGTGGTCCGCCACCGTTTCCACAGCGGCCTTGGCGGCGTCCGTATGGTCCCGGACAGCGGCGAGACACCCCTCCCTGCCCAGCAGGTCCACAAAGGTGATTTTCCCCTCCTGCACGTCAGAGCCCACAGGCTTTCCGAAGGTGTCCGTATTGCCGATGACATCCAGCAAATCGTCCCGAATTTGAAAGGCCATGCCCAAATGCTCCGCATACTCCGCGGCGGCTCGCCGCAGTACCCTGTCCTCCCCCGCCGCGCCGCAGCCCAACTGCGCCGCGCCGGAGATCATGGCCCCGGTTTTCAGCCGATGCACCTGGGAGAGCGCCGCCTCAGTGGCTGGGGCGTGAAGGGTGTCCAGTACCTGCCCGCCCACCATGCCGGCGGCTCCGGCGGCCCTTGCCAAAATAAGTGCGCAGTCCGCCCGCCGTTCCGCCGACAAATCCGGCGCGGTGAGAATCAGGCGAAAGGCCTCCGGCTGTAAGGCATCCCCCGCCAGCACAGCCAACGTCTCGCCGTAGATCTTGTGGTTGGTGGGCTTGCCCCGGCGGAGGTCATCGTCGTCCATACAGGGCAAATCGTCGTGAATCAGGGAATAGGTGTGTACCAATTCCAGTGCGCAGGCCACCGGCAGAGCTTTGTGCCAGTCCAGTCCCGCCAGGCGGGCAAATTCCAGCGTCAGCACCGGGCGAATGCGTTTTCCCCCTGCCAACAGGCTGTACCGCATGGAATCGTATAGGTCGGCGTAGTCCGTCTGTTCGGTGAACAGTCCCGCGAGAAAGGCCTCCACCGCCGCCTGATACTCCGCGTACCGCGCGTCAAATAGCGTCTGTTCCATCTGTTATCCCTCCCCGCCGATAGCGTCGTCAAAGGGCAGCTCCACCGGCGCGCCGTCGGTGCCCTTCATCAGCTTAACCACCTGCTGCTCCGCCTTGTCCAGCGTCTGTCCGCAGGAGGCAATCAATTTGGTGCCCTCTTCAAAGAGGGCCAGAGAATCCGCCAACTGGGCGTCGCCCCGCTCCAATTGGGAGACAATCTGCTCCAGTCTTGTCATCTGCTCCTCAAAGGTCTGTTTTTTTGCGCTCATTCAGCGTTCCTCCTCTTTGTGCTGTCCGTCCACGGTGCAGTCCAGTGCGCCTTCCCCCAGGGTAATCCGAATGGAGCTGCCCGGCGGAGCGTCCCGATAGCTTTTGAGAATCCCGCCCCTGCTGTCCTGGGCGATGGCATATCCCCGGCCCAAAACCTTCAGGGGACTCATGGCGTCCAGGGAGGCGGCAAGGGTGGAAAATTGGTCCCGTTTCCGGGCCGTCAGCGCGGCGGCTAAATCCGACAGGCGCTGCTGCACATGGGATAAAGCCATGCGCTTGTCCTGCATATAGGCCCCTTGGTCCTGCATCACCCGCCGCTGGCGCAGGGCTGTCCACTGCCGCCGCAGTCCGTCCAGCCGCCGACTTTCGGCCTGGGCCATCCGGCTGCCGCTCTCCTGTAGCCACCGCAGCAGCTCCCCCTGGTCGGGCACAACAATTTCCGCCGCGTTGGAGGGTGTGGAGGCCCGGGCATCCGCCACAAAGTCCGCGATGGTCACGTCCGGTTCATGGCCCACAGCGGAAATAACGGGAATATTGGACTCATAGATGGCCCGGGCCACCCGCTCGTCGTTAAAGGCCCACAGGTCCTCCATAGACCCGCCGCCCCGCCCGGTGATAAGCACATCCGCCACCCGCCAGCGATTGGCGTAACGGATGGCACCGGCAATTTCCGCCGGAGCCTCCGCCCCCTGCACCCGCACCGGCAGCAAAACCACCTTGGCAATGGGATACCGCCGCCGCAGAATCCGAATCATATCGTGAACTGCCGCGCCTGCGGAGGAGGTGATGATGGCGATCGTCTCGGGATAGCTTGGCAGGGCTTGCTTGTGGTCGGCGTCGAACAGCCCCTCCTCCAGCAGCTTGGCCTTCAACTGCTCAAAGGCCACGTACAAATCCCCCACGCCGTCCGGCGAGAGGGTGTTGCAGTAGAGCTGATAGCTGCCGTCCCGGGGGAAGGCGGTGATGCGCCCGCTGGCAAGCACCTTCATGCCGTTCTCCGGCCGAAACCGCAGATGGGAGGCCTGTCCCCGGAACATGACACAGCGCAGGGAACCCTCGGCGTCCTTCAGCGTAAAATAATGGTGGCCGGAGGGATACATTTTATAGTTGGAAAGCTCACCTCGAATGGTTAAATCGTTTAAAATCGGCGCGCCGTCCAGCAGTGCCTTGATATATAGATTGACTTGGGATACCTCGAAAATCGTTTGTTCCCCCATCGGTTTGTCCCCCCTTCACGGAAAGAAGCGAAGCGGCACGGCTCCGCTCCGCCAAGAAAGGCCGGGACGCATCAAGCTTCCCGGCCTTGTCATTTATGCCTCGGCCATTTCCTGGCGCACGAAGCTGCCTAAAATGCCGTTGATAAACTTCACCGTCTCCGGCGTTTCGTACTTTTTGGCAATCTCCACCGCCTCGTTGATGGAGACGCTGTTGGGGATGTCCTGCATATACAAAATTTCGTACATCGCCACCCGCATGACGGCAGAGGCCACCAAGGGAATGCGGGAAAAATTCCAGCCCTTGGCGTATTTCGCGATATAGCCGTCCAGCTCCGCGGCGTGCTCCGCAACGCCCTTCACCAGGCGGCGGATATATTCGTCCTGCTTGGCGTTGGGGGCCTCTGCGTAAACGGCGTCCTCATCGGCCAAGGTGGCGAAGGTTTCTGCCGTCAAGCGCTGGTCCAGCAGCGCGTCGATGGGCTGGTCGGTAAAGCTCAGCTCATAGGACAGATGAATCGCAATTTCCCGTGCGGTATTCCGTACCATAAATCAAATACGTCCTTTTCTCTCTCGTTTCAAGCAGGGCTTAGGCCAGGCTCACGCCGCCCACATGGACATTCACCGCGCCCACGGTGCAGCCGGTCATAGCCTCTACAGCGGCAATCACAGCCTTTTGGGTGTTTTCCGCCACTTCCGTGATGGCACAGCCGTATTTCACCATCAAATATACGTCCAGCACCAGTGCCGTGCCGGTCATGTCGATTTTAACCGCTTTCGCGCCCCGCTCGGCATTCTTTTTGTTGCCCAGGTCCATGATGCTGCCAAGGCTGGTCATCATGCCGGACACGCCCTCCACCTCGCGGACAGCGCCCACGGCGATGGCGGCAATCACTTCCTCTGATATATTGATGCTTCCGTTCTCTTCCGGCAGCGTCATGTATTCCTTGCTTTCGCCCATCGTATCTGCTCTCCTTATCCGTTGTATCCTTTGTAGCAGGGACATTTCTAGATAATGAGTATACCATGATGCAGGGAAAAATACAACAGCTAATTTGCCGCCATAATTTTAATGCCGCTGGCGGAATATCCGGTTTCATTCATGGTGATATCGGTGATTTTCGCCACATCCTCCCGGGACAGCTCGCCGCTGTCCGTGGAGACCACCACGCTGACACTGTCCGCTCCCATGAAGGCCACGCAATCGGTGTAGCCCTTGGCCGTCACCAAATTTTCAATCTGGGCCTCCTGCAAGGTATAGGAGGCCAGCACCTGAATGCCCTGGGACGCTTCATTTGCCACGGTTTTATCCGCTTCCTCCTGGCCCGCCGCCTCCTGCAACAGAGTGATGGCGTTGTCCCGGGCCTGCTGGCGGGTCAAGCGGGCGGAGGCAAAATAATCGGAGCCGGTGTAGACCGCCGCCTCGTCCACCGGGCTGTCGCCCTCCTGACCGGACACCAGTGCCGCCTCGCCCAAAATTTTTGTTCCTGCCTCCTGGGCATTGTCATTTGCGCTGTATTTCCAGTTCAAGGCCACCGCCGCGCACACCAGCACCGCCATGGTCACCACCACTGCGTTGCGCTTAAATCGATCCTTCATTTCCCGTTTCCTCCTCCAAATGATTACTGCCATTTTATCACCACAATCTTTTCTGAACTGAGGCCCGTCAGGGCGGCCACCGCCTGGGTCACCGCCAGTTGTACGTCCGCCCTGTCCCCGCCCTCGCAGACCACCAAGGCCCCGCGATAGATCGGCGACAGGTGTTTGGTCACCACCGCCTCGTTCCCGCCGCCGCCGTCCACCACCACCGTCTCCGAGCGGCGGGAGTAGTCCTCCGGCGCGGCGGTGGCGCCGCGATAGCTAAGCTCCGTGTCCTGGGCCAACTGCTTTTCGCTGTCGGCTTCCACCGTCAGCATCAATTGCAGTTGCCCCACGCCGCCGATTTTGGACAGAATCGTTTCCATCTCCGTCTGAAGCTCCGCCAGGGTTGACTCCGCCTGTTTCCCCGCCCCGGCGGCGGCCTTCTCCCCGTCGGGCCACAGCAGCAGTACCGCGCCCAACGCCACCACCAGGGCCACATACCTGTATTTTTCCCAGACACGCCGAAATCCCTCTGATTTTTTAACCTGCTCCATTCCAATCCTGCCTCTCCGGTGGAATCCCCAGTTCCTCCTCAATTGATACCGCCAGGGCTTCGGAGCGCGGCCCGCTCATCTCCGCTTCCGCCGGATACGGCACGCCGTCCGCCCCCTTTTCCGTGCGGACCCGCACGGTGATTTTCAGTCCCAACTGCGTGGCTTTGTCCGATATATATGCTTCCGTCTGGTCAGCTATGAGTCCCGCCAGCTTTTGATCCGCTTCTTCCGCAAGAGACGACTGCCTTGCGGTAATTTCCCCGCTGTAATCGTCCATGTCTAACCGCAACCGGCCCAAATCCGTCCGCAAAACAGGTTGGAGCAGAGTGAGCATAAGGATCAAGCCCCCTGTAAAGCCCGCGATTTTTCGGATGCTTCCCTCTGGAATCAGGCTCTCCGCCACGCCCAACAGCAGGGATACCACCACCACCGCCGCCAGCCATTCCCGCAGTGCCGCCATCATGGAAGCACCGCCGCCACGGAGGACAACACCGAGATGAGCAGCAGCAGCGCACAGCTCCCCGCCATGCCCAGTACCAGACCGAATGCCCCCGCCAGACCGTTAATCAGCTTGCAAAGACTGGGCGCGCCCACGGTGTCCGCCAGAAAGGCCGTGAGCTTATAGAGCAGATATTGAATCCCCAACTGCAAAAAGGGATAGGCGCAGGCCGCTAAAATTGCCAGCGTGCCAAAGATGCCGATGGTATTTTTCAACATTCCCGCCCCTGCTAGCACGGTTTCCGTGGCCTCGGAGATAATGCTGCCCACCACGGGAATGGTGCCGGAGATGGCGGCCTTCGCCACCTTCACCGTCACGCCGTCCGCCGAGGTGGAGATGATGCGCACCACGGAGAGATACAGCGTAAACACCAACAGCGCAGAGCTTAAAATCCAGACGATCACGCGCTTCAGTCCCTCCGCAATGGCCCCCAAACGATTTTCCGACAGGCACGCCGCCGCCGTTAAGGCCCCGATGTACAGATACACCAGCGGCAGCAGCAGTCCGTCGATGAGGTTCAACAGCAAATCCACAAAAAACACCGTGGTCACCTGCTGTACCGTGGCCGTGCCCACTGCCCCGCCCGCCGCCGTAGCCGCCGCCAATGTGGGCAGCAGTACCTTGGAAAAGGTGCTGAGCTGGTCAATGGTTTCGCCGCCCAGACCGATGAGACTGTCCAAGCTCCCGGCCGTCAGCATCGTCACCGACAGTGCCCCCACCATGGGCAAAAACGTCTTTCCTGTCCCCCGGTAAAATCCATCCACCGCGCCGCACAGCACCACCACCAGCAGCACCGCCGCCGCTCCCCGCAGGCGGGTTTTCAAAATCTCCCGCACCTGCGCCGCCGCCCGCTCCAAAATATTTCCCACGCCCTTCGCCAGCGCGGTGGAGCCTGAAAAGTCCCCCTCCCGCAGAATCTCCTCCGCCTGGTCCGGCAGGGCATTTTGCAAATCTCGCGGCACCTCCGCCGCCCGGGCGGGAAACGCCAGCAACAGAAAAAGAATCCCCATGCAAATCCATTTTTTCATCCCAACAGCTCCATCAGCAGTGATAGCACCGCCCGCATCAAGGGCACTGCCACCAGCAGTGCGCACACGGCTCCCGCCGTCTCCACCACCGAGGCCAGGGCCGATTCCCCCGCGTCCCGGCACAAATCTCCCCCCACCTTCACCACCAACGCGATGCCCACGGTTTTATAGAGCGGTACAAATAAATCGCCGGAAATGCCGCTGCGCTCCCCCAGCTCCTGTAAAAAAGCCACCAGTTCCTCCATGGCGTCCGCCAAAAACAGCAGCACCGCCACGGCGGCCCCCAGTGTCAGCAACAGTGCCAGCTCCGGGCTTCCTTTTTTCACCACCACTGCCAACAGCGCACCCACCACGCAGATGCCCGTCACCTGAAGCACCAACTCCATGGCTAAAAATGGAACAGTGTTTTGATGAGGTCAAAAAGATTGCTGATTTCCCGGACCATGATCATCAGCACCACCACCAGTCCCGCCAGCGTGGTCATCATGGCCTGCTCCTCTCGCCCGGAGCGCACCAATAATTGGTTCAGCACCGCCACCAAAATCCCGATGGCGGCAATTTTAAAAATCAAATCCACGTCCATGCGTTTTCCCTCAAATCAGTAAAATCACCAACAGCGCAGTGGCCGACAGGCACAGCGCGGTGGTTCGTTTTTCCGTTTCCGGCCGATGGAGGCGCAGCTCCTCCAGCTTGCGGGACAGGTCCATACACGCAAGCGATATCGCTTTACAGATGCTCTCCTCATCGCCTTGCAGTCCCCCTCCAAGTTCCAAAAGCGCCACTCGGCTCTCCTGCCCCAGCGGCAATGCCTCCGCCGCCTGCCGCCATGTCTCCCCCACGTCTCCCCCCTGCCGGGCCGCTGTGGACACCGTGGAAAAAAAGGCGGAAACCCCCTGCTCCCTCCCCTGCCCCACATGGTCCAGCAGGCGGGGCAGGGGTGTGCGCGTCATGCGAATTTCCTCCGCCATGCGGCACAGCGCCGCCAATAAATCCGACAGCGTGTCCACCTCCTGCCGGAGATGTTCCATCTGATAGCGCCGCAGCAGCAGTCCGCCCAGGAGGATGCACAGCGCTCCCAAGCCCTTCAGCATGGCAAGTCCTCCACTCGATAGCCTCGCCCCGCAGGCGTTTTCTCAATGCGCACCGCCAGTCCAAATACCTTCTTCGCCAGTAAGTCCGCATACAGCGGTTTTTCCAGTAATTCCGCTATATTTTCTGCATGGATCGTAGCCAGCAGTCCTACGCCACAGCCGTTTGCCATGCTGATCGCCTCCAAATCCGCCCTGCGGGTAATCTCGTCCACGGCGATGATTTGCGGATTCATGGCCCGCAGGACCATGGGGATTCCCAGGGCCTTGGGGCAGCCGTCCAGCACATCGGTGTGGGCGCCCACGTCCATCTGCGCCTCCCCTCGATACATCACAGCCACCTCCCCCCGCTCGTCAATCAGGGCCACACGGCAAGGTGTTTGTCCCTCCGCTCCCTCGGAAATGCAGCGCACCAAATCCCGCAGCAGCGTGGTTTTTCCGCCGCCGGGCGGGGATAGAATCAGGGTGCTGACAAAGCGGCCCTCCCGGAATAGCCCAGGCGCAAGTTCCGTCGCAATCCCCCGCATTTCCCGGGCAATCCGAATCACCGCCGAGGATAAATCCTTTAAATTGGTGTTGCCGCCGTCCTTCACCACCGCCGTGCCGCACAGTCCCACCCGAAAGCCGCCCCGCACTGGAAGATACCCCTCCCGGATGGTTTCCGCGGCGGCGTAGCGAGAAAATTCCGTGGCCAGATTGCAGAGCATTTCCAGGTCCTCCGCCTCTACAATTCCGCCTGTCTCCCACTCGCCATCGGGCAGCAATACCGTCATGGGTCTGCCGGTCCGCAGACGAAATTCCTCCGCTGCGGCCCGCTGTTGGTCGGATAGCAGCCCCGCCAGCTTCCGCAGTCGCAGCGGCAAAAAAGCCGCCGCCTGCTCATAGCGCAATAAGTTTCCCTCTAAATCCTGTTTCAGCATATTCGCTTCCTCCTTTGTACTTCTTCCACTCTATGAGGGCCCGTCCCACTCTATGCCAAAAAAAGGGGCTGTCGCGTCATTTTGCGGCAGCCCCAAGGCGGATGCTTTATTTGCAGCAATTGCAGAAGTTTTTTGTCTCCTCGTAGCTCTCCGGCATCCGTACTGTGTTGGGTGGGAAGAACTCACTGACCGGGAAGGCGATGTTGCGGAATAGGCAGCAGGGGTCCTCACCGGGAGAGCCGCCGGCACATTCCTTTTCAGGCAGGCAGTAATCGTAGACAGGAATCAAAATCTGGGTATCCCGCTCCAAGCGCACCAACGAGAATTGGCCCAAGGTGATGTAGATGCGCCGGGAATCGTCGCCGCTGGAAAGCTCACCGCCAAAGCAGTCGTTGACAAAGGACGGCACCTCGCACAGGTCGCAGTCGCACTCTCTGCGGTTGCAGCACTCCACGATTTTCGCGTCCAGCACGATGGGGTCCACCGTCTCCACCACGGCGATGGGCAAATTGTTGCGGCACAGCATTTGTACATCCGGCTCCTCCACGCGCATTTCGGAAGAGAAAATTCTGGCGTTGCCCTCGCTGCCAAACAGGATGACCCGCTTGTCAAACACGCACAGGCCCTCCACGGTGACAGGCGCGGGGCAGCTCAAATACGCTTGCAGGGTCACGGAGTAGAAAAAGCGCATATCGACTGTGTAGAATCCTCGGTTGAAGGTCACCGGCTCCACGTCCACATAGACATACAGCAGTTTGGCGACGCCGCCCTTCACCGACAGGGCGCGGTTGATGATGTCCACATATTGGAGCTTAGGATAAAAGCGCAGATCTTCAATGCAGTCTTTATCACGGCAGGAATCGTAGATTTTCCTGGTATGGATACAAACCGCCTCTCGGATGCCACGGGTGCTCTCCACGGGACCGGGCATGACTTTTTCAGGCATTGCAATACCTCCTAAAATAAGTAGCTGGGTGAAAGATAGATTCTCTCAATCCAGTGTATGCCACTTCCCCCGGGAGGTGCAAAAAAAGACGCGCCCAAAGGCGCATCTTTTTAAAATGAAAATTTATTCCACAGTGAGGGTGCTGGTCCGAGGGGTGATGATACAAACATAGCTGTTCCCCTGTTTCAGCGTCAACGCCCCGCCGCCCTCCGTGGTGTAAACCAGGGGGCTGTTGCGGTCCGCCTTGCTCCAGTGGATGGGAATGGTTTTTCCCTCACAGAAGTAGCTTCCCTTGCCGTCGCCGGTGAGTTTCACCGCCAAACGCCCCGCCGTGTCGCCGGAGATGACGGAAATAGAGGTGTTCAGCACCAGGAGATTGGTCACGCCAAGCTGTTCTCCGGTGTTGCCGTCGATGTACTCCTCGCCGTACTGCCTCACCAAATATTGGCCCATGGCGGGGTCATAGTCAAATTTTCCGGTCTTATATTCGGAAAAGCGCAGGGTTACGTGCTCCGCCGCCGTGCCGCCTGCCGTGGCGCCGCCGGCGGAAAACATCTGGGGATAGTCCCCCCGCCGCTCCGTCCGAAAATGGTCCGCATAGCCCAGAATATTTTCGCCTGAGGTCAGCATACTGTGCTCGTAGCCCGCCGTTTTGCGCCGCGCGGCATCCCGCCAGAAAATTTCCGCGTCGCTGCCGCCGTTTACGCCGTCCATGTTGTCCATGTCCCACGCTTGGATGTCGGCGTAAGCGTCCGGACTGCCGCCGGCGTGGACATACAGCGCGTCGTGTCCCAACGCCAGCTCCATATAATAGGGTCGTGCGCTGCGGATACTGCCCAAATTCCCCACGCCGTCCAAGGTCTGGTAAACCGCCAGCATCCGGGTGATGCCGCCCTCGGCGGGAACCTCGTAAATAATGTCCGCCATCGACGTGCCCAACTGCGGCTGTGCCGCCCGCAAATTATTCAGCATCACCGCCACCGGGCGGTTATTTTCAAACTTTTCCTCCATGGGAAGCCCCGTCAGCGGATTGGTCCCGCTGGGAACGTAAGGCGGTGGGGGCGGCGGGGGCGGCGTAGGCTCCGCAATCACCGGCACATCCGGCTCCGGCGGAGGCAGTACTTCTTTTTTGCCACAGCCCACCAGCGATAGTGTGATCAGTCCCAGCAAAAACAGGGAATATCCTCTTTTTTTCAAACTCGCCGCCGCCTCTCCATATCCCATTGATAGCGTTATCATACCAAGGTGCCGGGAGCGCGTCAAGGTAAAATCCGTCAAATTTCGTTTTAGGGCTATACAAACCGCCAAATTTTGCGCTATAATGGAA
>JAVVPH010000022.1:0-12520 GCA_036655835.1 Oscillibacter sp. | reverse complement strand
TACGGCACTGTTTTTCACTCCAACATCTGGGCAAATTCATCCTCGGAAATCACCGGAATATTCAGCTCCAACGCTTTTTTCAGCTTTGAGCCGGCAGCCTCGCCGGCCACCACATAGCTGGTGCGCTTAGAGACGGAGGACGACGCTTTTCCGCCCCGCTCCGTCACCATGGCCTCGGCGGCTTTGCGGTCAAATTTCGTCAGGGAACCGGTGAGAACAAAGGTCATTCCGGCAAAGCGCTCGTCCAACAATTGGACGGTACTCTCCATGTTTACACCGGCCGTCCGCAGCTTGGAGATGAGGTCCTTGGACTGGCTCTCACTCAGCCAATCCACAATGCACTGGGCGGTAATGGCCCCCACGTCGTTGATTTCGGTCAGTTCTTCCAGAGATGCGTTTTCCAGCGCGTCAAAGGTTTTAAAATGACCGGAGATCGTCCGGGCAGCTTTGACGCCCACTTGACGGATACCCAACCCAAAAAGCAGCTTGCCCAAATCGTTATTTTTAGAGGCCTCAATGGCCGCAATCAGATTTTCTGCCGATTTCAGGCCCATGCGGTCCAACTGCGCCACATCCTGCATTTGCAGGGTATAGAGGTCCGCTGCATTGGAAATCAGCTTGCCCTCCACCAATTGCTGCACCACGGCGGGGCCAAGGCCCTCAATGTCCATGGCATCTCGAGAGGCGAAATGGGTGATATTTCGCAGTAGCTGGGCCGGACATTCCGCACCGGTACAGCGCAGGGCCGCGCCGTCCAGATCCCGGGACACCGGCGCGCCGCAGACCGGGCAGAGGGTGGGGAGAAAATAAGGCTTTGCCTCCGTCGGACGTTTAGAGAAGTCCACCTCCACCACCTCTGGGATAATTTCGCCGGCCTTTTGGACAATCACCGTGTCGCCGATGCGAATATCTTTTTCGCTGATTTGGTCCTGGTTGTGCAGTGACGCGCTTTGAACCGTGGTGCCTGCCAATCGCACGGGAGACAGCACCGCCCGCGGGGTCAACACACCGGTGCGGCCCACCTGCACCACAATGTCCAGCACCTTGGAGGGTTTTTGCTCCGGGGGATACTTATAGGCAATGGCCCACTTGGGACATTTTGCCGTGCTCCCTACGCGCTCGCGGTCTGACAAGCTATTTAACTTTACAACCGCTCCGTCCATATCAAAGGGGTACTCCATCCGTTGGTCATCCATACGGACAATTTCTGCCTGGCAGTCAGCAATGGAGGAGAGGGTTTTGTGGGGAATGACCTTGAATCGCTGGCTTGCGAGATAGTCCAGCGTCTCCGTGTGGGAGAGAAAGCTTTTCCCCTCCGCCAGTTGCAGGTTGAACACCTGAATGTCCAGCTTTCTCTGGGCGGCAATTTTGGAATTCAGCTGCCGCAGAGAGCCGGCCGCCGCATTGCGGGGGTTGGCCATCAGGGCCTCGCCCCGAATTTCCCGCTCGTTATTGAGCTCTTCAAACACCGCCCGGGACATATAGACCTCGCCCCGGACAATCAATCGAGGTAGTTTTTCCGGCAAGGTCATGGGGATGGAGCGGACCGTGCGCAAATTTTCCGTCACATCCTCCCCTACTCTGCCGTCGCCCCGGGTAGCGCCTCGGACAAATTCACCGTCCCGGTATTCCAGTGCCACGGACAAGCCGTCCACCTTCGGTTCCAGGGAATATTCCACGGAATCCCCCAGCGCCTCGCGCATCCGCTGACAAAATTCCGCCACCTCTTCGGCGTTAAACACATCCTGCAAGCTTTCCAGGGGCAACTCGTGGGTATAAGGCTCAAAGCCCTCGATGATGCGTCCGCCCACCCGCTGGGTGGGAGAATCCGGCGCAATCTCCTCGGGATGCGCCGCTTCCAGCTCCTCCAAACGGCGGTTGAGTCGGTCATATTCGTAATCGGACATGGTGGGGGCATCCAGTACATAATAGCGGTAACCGTTCTCGTTGAGGGTATCCCGCAGTTGTTTGAGTTCTTCCCGATAGTCCATGGCACTCTCCTTTAGGAACTTTTGTTTAAGATATATTCCCGGGCATCCTCTTGCAATTCCTCGTTCCCGGCGCTGAAATAGGTGTAGGAATTCGGCACGGAACCGACGATAACCGTCTCCGCCACGGTGTATACATTGGCAACCTTGGTAGCTGTGGAAAAGCCCGGCAGCAAAATGCTGACATACACATCCACGTGCAATAAAATTTGGTGCTTGGTCTGGTTGATACCGCCAGAGACAAAGGCATTTTCCAAATACGCGCTGGATGAGCCGATGGACTGCATCCGCACCTGGACCCGGGGCCCCCGGCCAGCCAACAGCGACGAGCCGGAGAGACTGCCGATGGGGATGGACAAATCCCGGGTGGAAACCTCGGAAATCCGCTCCAGCACCAAGTTTAAAATCTGGGATTGTAAACGATTAAACGCCGGCATATTGCTGGTCACCGCCGTGATTTTCCCCTCGTTGTCCTTCTGGAAGGCAACCAACGTCTCGTACTGAATCGCGCCGGAGTCAATGGTTTCGTTTACCGCCTGGGTGACAATGCGGGTGACGGTGTTGGACACTTTCGAGGTGGCCAGATTGCTCAGCAGCGGGCGCATTTGCGTCCCGGCAATGAACAGTCCCACCAGCACCAGCACGCATAGGAGAAACGCCAGCAGCTGCAATCCTCCGCGGCGGTCCATCCGTCTGCGGTAGAAAAAATATCCGCGCATCCGACCACCTCCCCGCTCAGCCTATGCGGGAGGGGCTTTTCCCAATTACAGGGCGTTGACGATTTCTTTGTACACCCGCCCGCGCTCCATAAAATTTTGGAAGCGGTCAAAGGCGGCGCAGGCGGGAGACAGCGTCACCACATCGCCGTCCACAGCGCGGGCGGAGGCGGTGCGGACAGCCTGATGAAAGTCATCCAATACCAAAATTTCAGGATTTCCGGCGGTGTACCCGGGGGCGGAGACAACCACCTGCCGAATTTTTTCCGCCGTAGCGCCGCAGAGAACCAGAAGCTTTACGTGCTCCACAATCTCCGGCCCCAGCACATCAAAGGGGATATGCTTGTCGTAACCGCCGGCGATGAGAATTACTTTTTGGTCAAAGGACCGCAATCCCGCGATACAGCGGGAAGGACTGGAAGCGATGGAGTCGTTGTAATACCGCACGCCTCCCAGAGTACGCACCAGCTCGATGCGGTGCTCCACGCCGCCAAATTCCCGGGCAAAGTCCCGAACAAGCGCATCCGACACCAAGCCCTCCACGGCGGCGATGGCGGCCATGTAGTTCTCCACATTGTGCACACCGGGCAATTGGATGTCCCTCACCGGCAAAACGGCCCGCTCCCCGCCGTCCCTGCGGGAAAAAATCACGCCGTCTCGGAGGAAAACGCCCTCCTGCGGCTCCTCTTGGCGAGAGAAGAGGCGTACCGCCCCCCGCGCCTTTTTTGCCAGCGCACGGGTGATGGTATTGTCCGCATTGAATATCGCAATATCCTCTGGTGACTGATGTGTAAAGATATTTTCCTTTGCGGCAATATACTCCGCCATATCCCGGTGCATATCCAGGTGATTGGGGGCCAAATTGGTCAGCACAGCGATATGCGGGCTATACGGCAGGGTCATGAGCTGAAAGGAGGACAGCTCCAACACAGCCACATCTTCCGCCGCGATACGCCCGCTCTCCGCCAGCAGCGGATGGCCGATATTGCCGCCCACATGGACGTTGCGTCCGGCCCGCTTCAACAGCTCCGCGATGATGGTGGTGGTGGTGGTTTTGCCGTCACTGCCGGTCACGCCAATAATGGGACAGGGGCAGACCGCAAAAAACGCCTCCATCTCGGAGGTGATGACGCTCCCCCGCCGGACGGCCTCCGCCAGCTCCGGCACATCCGGCCGCAGACCCGGCGTGCGAAAAATCACGTCCTGGTCAAGCCCGGTCAGATAGTCCGCCCCCAGGCGGAGGGTCACGCCACGGCTTTCCAGCGTCTCCGCCAGCTCGCCCAATGCAGTCCGTTCCTTTTTGTCACAGGCGGTGACAGACACGCCATGGTCCGTCAGCAGTTCAATCAGCGGGCGGTTGGAAACGCCGATGCCAATCACCGCCACGGTTTTATCTTTTAGGGAATCCAGATAGTCCGCAAGTTTCATGGAATCGCTCCTTAGTTGTGTTCTTCTCATCATGGGAATTATTCTATAAAATTATACCGCAGTCCCGGAAAAATAGCAATGTGAGGGGGCAAGTTTCCGAAGATAAAATGCACAGAACAAGAGGACGTCCGCGCGTTACGCAGACGTCCTCAGATGAAAAACGAGTAAAACTATAAGCCGGGTTCTGTATTTGACAGCCATCTATCTCGACGTGCTGTTGCCAACACGCTCAAGCCACCTCGGGAGCGGCCGGGCAAGCCTATTGCTCCCATAGCGGTGTTGCTCCGAATAGAGTTTACAGCGATGGGCACTTTCGAGCCATCGGGTGAGCTCTTACCTCACCTTTCCACCCTTACCCTCACAGCAAGCTGCAAAGGCGGTATATCTCTGTTGCACTTTTCCTAAAGTCGCCTTCGGCGGGCGTTACCCGTTATCCTTGCCCTGTGGAGCCCGGACTTTCCTCATAACCGGCCTTTCGGCCTGGCCACGCGACTGTCTGTTTTACTCGCGTTTCATTGTACAGGATGCGGCGTGGAATGTCAACGCCGGATACGCAATCAGTTGCTGTCCCAGTTGTGCCAGACGTTCTGCACGTCCTCGTTTTCCTCCAGCATATCCACCAGCTTCTCCATGTTCTTCACATCGCCCTCTTCGCTGAGGGTGGCGTAATTCTGGGGAACCATTTCAATGTCGGCGTTGATGAATACATAGCCCTTGGCCTCCAGCGCCTTCACCACGGCGTTGAACGCATCCGGCTCTGTGGTGATCTCCAGCACGGGGCCATCGGCGTCCACGTCCGCCGCGCCGGCTTCCAGCGCGTCCATGATGACGGTATCCTCGTCCAGTTCGCCCTCTTCATTGTCGATGACGATGACGCCCTTTTTGTCGAAGGACCAGGACACGCAGCCCGGCGCGCCCAAGTTGCCGTTGCACTTGTCAAAGGCATGGCGCACCTCGGGAGCAGTGCGGTTGCGGTTGTCCGTCAGGCCCTCCACAATCACTGCCACGCCGCCGGGACCGTAGCCCTCGTAAGTAACGGACTCAAAGCTGTCGCTGTTTCCGGCGCCAACTGCCTTGTCAATGGTGCGCTTGATGTTGTCGTTGGGCATATTCACCGCCTTGGCCTTGGCAATGACGGTGGCGAGACGGGCGTTGTTGTTGGGGTCCCCGCTGCCGCCTTCCTTGACGGCCACAATCATCTCCCGGGCGATTTTGGTGAATGCCTGGGAGCGCTTCGCATCGGCGGCACCCTTGGTTTTTTGGATGTTATGCCATTTAGAATGTCCGGACATAGTAATTACTCTCCTTCAACGTAGTACTGAATGACTTCCCGGTGGGAAGTGGATTTTGTGATGTGCAGCTCCGGGAACTGTGCCCGAAGATAGGTAACCAGCGTGGCGCAAATCGGATCTTCCGTCGGAAAATGCCCTGCGTCCACTAGGTTGATGCCCTTCCCTTTTGCGTCCAAAAAGGCGTGATAATTGAGGTCAGAGGTCACAAAGGTGTCACAGCCGCAAGCGATGGCCGCGTCGGTATAGTCTCCGCAGGCACCGCCGCCCACCGCCACGCGCTCCACGGGTTTTCCCCCGTCGGCATAGCGCAGGCCATTGCAGTCCAATGCGTGGGAGACAACTTTTACGAAATCAGCCAGACTCATAGCCGCCGGCAAATGACCCACCCGGCCCAGACCATCCGGCCCCAACGGCCCAGGGTCCTCCAATTGCAAAACCTCCGCCAGCACGTCGTTGACGCCGCCGGGGGCCACATCTAAATTTGTATGCATACAGATGGCGGAAATGCCTGCCCGCAGGAGCTTGCGCAGCAGATGGCCCTGGGGCGTGTCCTCCCGCAGGGTCTGCACCGGCAGCCATTTGCAGTTCATCAGCGGATGATGGGCCACAATCAGGCGGCAGCCGGTGGCAATGGCCTCGTCCGCCACCGCCTCTGTGATGTCCAGCGCCACCAAAGCCCGAGAAATTTCCTTCTCCGGATCCCCCAGCAGCAAGCCCACATTGTCCCAGTCCATCGCCCCGCTCCGAGGGGCCAGCGCAAACAGGCTCTCTTCAATTTTCTGAACAGTTGGCATGTCTCCACTCCTCTCGCATGGTGAGTAAGTCGGTTATCAGCGCTCTTTGCCGGTCAGCTTTTACTTGGTCCGCCTCGCTGCCGGAGCGGTTTAAACCCGCCACAGCCGCTTGCAGTCGGACAATTTTCTCAATTAAGTAGCGGTCGCCCAATAAATCATGGGTCAGGGCTGCACCGCCGTGACACTGGCCCTCGCTCAAGGCCATTTTCCCCGCTACGGCCTCCAGTACCGGGTAAATTGTCCCCCGGTCATAGACCAATTGCTCCCGCAAAATGCAGTAGCCGTTGTCTGATAAAAAGCGGCGCAGAACCTCCGCCCGGGTCATGGGCTGCAACAGCAGTGTATGCTGTCCGTCCTTTGTCCAAGGGGCGGCGGCCAGGATGTCGGCAATATTCTCCCCGCCCATGCCGGCGATGAGAATGGTGTCCGCCTCGCTGGGCTTGATGGCGGACAATCCGTCGCACAGGCGAAAATTCACCTGCTGGGAGACGCCATATTCCATGCCGGTCTCCCGGGCGTGGTCCAAGGGGCCAGGGCGCAAATCGCTGGCAATGGCAGAGGCCACGCGGCCATGAAGCACAAGCCAAACCGGCAGGTACGCATGGTCCGTGCCAACATCAGCGATGGCGGCACCCTCCCCCACCCAATCGGCCAACAGCCGCAGGCGGGGCGTTAATTCCAATTTGCTTCGTTTCATGATAAGGTTTCTCCCGACAATCGGCGTAAGACGCATACGGATGACTCCGTATGCGTCTCTTTCGTCTTATTCAGCGGCCTTGACAGCCTCTTCGTTGACCAACTTCAGCAACTTTTCCGTATCCACACCATGGACGGCGCAAGCCTCCTCCACCGTCTCTCCCCGAGAAGAGGGGCAGCCCAGGCAGTGCATCCCGATGGACAGAAAAATAGGGGCAGTCTGGGGAGCGAAGTCAAGAATATCACCAATGATGGTGTCTTTTGTAATTTGAGTCATGTTGTAGTCCTCCAATTTATCATTTCGACAGAGATAGTATACCGTATTGTTCCCATGAATTCAATAGAAAATCAAAGGATTTCGGAAAAGCAGCAAAAAACGACGCCCGCAGACGCGGGCGTCGTTCATCAGCAATCAAACCGTTAAACGGTTATCTCTGCTCGTCGCGCATCTTGGCGAAGCACTCGCTGCAATACACAGGACGATCGGACTTCGGCTCGAAAGGAACCTTCGCCTCGCCGCCGCAGGAAGCGCAAACAGCGGTGAAATACTCGCGGGGGCCACGAGCGGCATTCTTGCGATTGTCGCGGCAGGTCTTGCAGCGCTGGGGTTCATTCTGGAAGCCGCGCTCGGAGTAGAACTCCTGCTCACCGGCGGTGAACACGAACTCCTGGCCGCATTCTTTGCATACTAAAGTCTTGTCTTCGAACATGATATTACCCTCTCTTTGATCAGAAAAATATATTGCGTTCAGCTTACGCTGATATCGCCGGAAAGAAGTTGCTGTGCCACCTTGCGGCGAATCCGCTGCACAGCGTTGTCCACGGACTTTGGAGGCCTGCCGACTTGCGCGGCAATTTCCCTACAAGAAAGACCGTCTAAATAGTACCCCAAAATCTTCGCTTCAAACTCGGACAACTGTTTTCGGACACCGGATAAAAGGCTCTTCGTGTGTTCCCTGTCAATCAAAAGCTCTTCAGGGTTGCGTTGCGCCAAATTACTGGTACCAGAGGTGTAGGAAGTAGGATCAAAGAAGGGTGTATCTAAGGGAACCGACTGATTCAAGGGGGCGTGCTTGTCTCGCGCCGCGGAGCGGAGAACGGAATACAGCCGATTGCGAATGCAGATTTCCGCGAACGTCCGAAAGGAGGCGTCTTTCAACGCGTCGTATTCCCGGACGGCTTTGAGGAGGCCTACCATTCCCTCTTGGGTCAAATCCTCACTGTCTCCGCCGATTAAAAAAAACGGACGGGCGCAGGTGCGGACCAAACGATTGTAGCGCGTGACCAATTCTTCCTCCGCATCGCGGTTCCCAGAAGCTGCCAATCGGCAGAGGTCCTCGTCGCTACATTCCCCCAAAGGAAGCGGCCTGTTTTCAATACATTTGCACATATAGTATTATACCTGTCCATTTGCCGGAATGTCAAGCAAATTATCAAATTTGCAGGGGGTTTTTATGAAAATTTTAGTGATTTTATGAAAACAACCAGCTTTTCCGCCACTTGTTCCGCAATTTCGGTGGTCTTTGCTTCCACCATGACGCGAATCAGCGCTTCGGTGCCGGAGGCCCGCACCAACACCCGGCCCGCGCCAGCCAGCGCGGCTTCCTCCGCCTCCACGGCGGCACGCAGGGCCTGGGACTCCATAATGGCCTCTTTCACGCCCCGCTGGTGGGATACCTCCAAGTTAATCAAAACCTGGGGATAGGTGGCGCAGACCGCCGCCAGCTCTGAGGCCTTTTTGCCGGAGGTTTTGAGTACCTGCAAAAATTGCAGGGCGGTAACCTCGCCGTCTCCCGTGGTTTCCAAATCGGTAAAAATCGTATGGCCCGACTGCTCGCCGCCAATACGGAAATCCTTCGCCAGCATTTTCTCCAGCACGTTGCGGTCACCCACATTGGTGCACACCAGGTCAATGCCGCTGTTGCGGCAAAACTCGTGGAGGCCCAGATTGCTCATCACGGTGGCTACAATGGTGTTGCCCTGCAGCTTGCCCCGGCGCTTCATGTCCAGTGCGCAAACCGCCATCACCTTGTCTCCGTCAATGATTGCACCCGTCTCGTCAATCAGGAGGCAGCGGTCGGCATCGCCGTCGAAGGCCACGCCCAGATTATAGCCGCCTCTTACCACCGCGGCGCTTAAATCCTCCAAATGGGTGGACCCGCAGCGGCTGTTGATGTTCACGCCGTCGGGGTCCCTGTGGATAAAGTCCGTGTGGGCCTTAAATCGGCCAAACAACTCCGGCGCGGTGGCGGAGGCGGCCCCATTGGCGCAGTCCGCCAGAATATGCAGACCCGCCAAATCGCTTTCAATGGTGGAGGCCACAAAATCAATATAATCTCGCTTGAGCTGCTTCATGCCGTGGTGACGGCGGCCGATTTCGCCCCGGGTCCGGGACTTCATCGGCTGTTCGGATAGAATTTTTTCCTCAATCCGCAGTTCAATTTCGTCGGGCAGCTTATAGCCCTGGCTGTTGAATACCTTAATGCCGTTGTGCTCATACGGGTTGTGGGATGCGGAGATGACAATGCCCGCGTCCGCCTTTTCCTGCACCGTTAGATAGGCCACGGCAGGGGTGGGAATGTCACCCAACGGAATCACATTACCGCCCAAATCGCAAATGCCCGCCATCAGGGCGGATTCCAACATATCGGAGGAAATGCGGGTGTCCTTGCCGATGGTGACTGTGGCAGGTCTGCCTGTTTCCTCTTCCAAAACCACCGCAATGGCCTGTCCGACCCGAAATGCCTCTGCGGCGGTCAAATTTTCGCCCACAATACCGCGAATGCCGTCCGTACCAAATAATTTACCCATAGAAAATACCTCAAAAAAAGATTTTTAAAATGACGCGGAGCTTACAGCGTCAACTGCTCCTCCACGCCGCCGGGGACGCTCAGTCCCAGATGCGCGTATGCTTTGTGCGTGGCACAGCGGCCACGGGGAGTGCGGGTGAGAAAGCCCAATTGCATGAGATACGGCTCGTATACATCCTCCAAGGTCACGGATTCCTCGCCGATGGTGGCGGCCAGAGTCTCCAGTCCCACCGGGCCGCCGCCGTAGTTTTGAATGATGGCGGTCAGCATCCGTCGGTCCACGGAGTCCAGTCCCAGATAATCCACCTCCAACGCGGAGAGGGCCAGATCTGCCACAGGCTTTGTAATCACGCCGTCGGCTTTCACCTGGGCAAAATCCCGCACCCGGCGCAGCATCCGATTGGCAATACGGGGAGTACCTCGGGAGCGCTTGGCAATTTCCACGGCACCCTCGTCCTCCACTGATACATCCAAAATTCCCGCGCTGCGCTTGACAATCTGCGCCAGCTCCGCAGGCGTATACAGCTCCAGGCGAAACGTCACGCCGAAGCGGTCCCGCAGCGGCGCGGAGAGCTGGCCCGCCCGGGTGGTGGCGCCAATGAGGGTAAAGCGGGGCAATTCCAGACGAATGGAGTTGGCGGAGGGGCCTTTTCCCACCATAATATCCAGGACATAGTCCTCCATAGCGGGGTACAAAATCTCCTCCACCGCCCGATTAAGGCGATGAATTTCATCCACAAACAGAATGTCCCCCTCGCCGAGATTGGTCAGCAGTGCCGCCAAATCCCCGGGCTTTTCGATGGCGGGGCCGGAGGTGATGCGGATGCCCGCCCCCATCTCCTGGGCGATGATGCCCGCCAGGGTGGTTTTGCCCAGACCCGGTGGGCCGTGAAGCAGTACGTGGTCCAGCGGCTCTGTGCGCCGCCGTGCAGCTTCAATAAAAACAGACAGGTTTTCCTTGACCTTCTCCTGCCCGATGTAGTCCTTTAATAGCTTGGGACGCAGGGAAATTTCCCCGGCATCCTCCTCTAAAAACGTCTTGGCGACGATGGGCTCCTCATAAATGTCATTTCCAAAATCAATGCTCAACTGCTCACTTCCTCGCGTTTGTAATACGATAGCGCCCAGGCGGCGTCAGGGTCAATCAATCGAATACTGCTTTGCAATTATTTGACCATCTTTTTCAGGCAAGCCCGGATGATTTCCTCCAACGGCAGACCGTCCACGTCCACGCCCTTGAGGGCAAGGGAAACCTCCGCCGTGGAGTAGCCCAACACCGACAGCGCCCCGGCGGCCTCGGTGGCCTTGTTGGAAAAGGCCAACCCGCCGACTGCGGCTGTGCCGCCGGAAAAGCCGTCCAGATTTTCCTTGGACAGCTTGTCCTTCAGCTCCAAAATAATGCGCTGGGCAATTTTTTTGCCGATGCCCGGGGCCTGCATCAAGGTTTTTTCGTCCCCGGTGATAATGGACATCGCCAGCGTCTCCGGCGTGCTCACCGACAGAATCGCCAGCGCCGCTTTCGGTCCCACGCCGGAAATGCCAATGAGCAGCTTAAAGCTGTTTAATTCGCTTTGGGTGGCGAAGCCGTAGAGGTCAAAAATATCCTCCCGCACATGAAGATAGGTGTACAGCCGTCCCTTCCCCCCTTTTTTCAAACGGGAGAGCGTTTGGTTGGTGGTGGCACAGGCAAAGCCCACACCGCCGCAGTCCATCACGGCCAGATTGGGCAAAATCTCCGCCACAACGCCGTCTAGATAATAAAACATAGTCCCTCCTAAATGGTTTCTTTCACGGTTTTATCCTGGGGAAGCCGTGAAGTGAAACTCCTTGCATGGCACAGTGCCAGAGCCAATGCGTCCGCCGCGTCATCCGGGCGGGGCACAGCGGTTAGGTTCAGCATCCGCCGCGTCATATCCATCACCTGCCGCTTTTCCGCCTTGCCGTATCCCACCACTGCCATCTTCACTTGGGACGGCGTATATTCAAACAGTGGGATGCCGCATTTCTCCGCGGCGTATAAAATCACGCCTCGCCCGTGGGCCACGGCAATGCCGGTGGTGATATTGTTGTTAAAAAACAGCTCCTCAATGGAAATAACGTCCGGCTGGAGCTGGGCAATCAGTTCCTCCATGTCCCGACCAATCTGATAGAGACGGCGGGACAGGGGCAGCCCCGCCGGTGTCGTGATGGTGCCGTATTGAATCATCTGCTGGTGCGCCCGATCCGCGTCCACCAATCCAAAACCGATGGTGGCGATGCCGGGGTCGATACCCAGAATCCGCATGGCTTCGCCCTCCCCTTTTATTCTGTCTTAGTATAACAAATTTGAGACGGACTTGCAACAAACAAAAAGCCTTCTCCCCGCATAAGGTAAATTGAGAAAAAACATGGCACAAAACGCCTCCGGCCGTGGTTTTATCCCACGACCGGAGGCGTTCATATTGATCAAATGCGCCGTCACAGCGGTCTGTTTTTAGGTTGCTTTAAGCCCGCTTGCGGGGTATTAACAGCAGGCGGTCGCTGCTAATATCGCTGCAATTTTCCAGTTCGTTGGCCGCCAAAATTGCCGGAATGGTGGTATTGTACTGCTTTGCCAACTCCCAGGCCGTCTCTTGCTTTCCAAGACAGCGCAACACCAAGGAGGGAGCACCCGCGGTTTCCTTGGGCGCATCGGTATTGAGCTTGGCGGAGGAAATGCAGATTTTCTTGATTTTTTCCGTGGCTTCTATATGGAAGTCTATCGGGAAACGCACCTCAATGCCTCTCTCCCCGATGCTGCCCTGGGGCTCCTCCGGG
>JAVVPH010000021.1:0-12522 GCA_036655835.1 Oscillibacter sp. | reverse complement strand
AAAACAACCACATTCGAGTGGCAGGTGGATCATTTCGACCTGGACCAGATCGCAGAGAGCGGCCAGGCGTTCCGCTGGGAGCGGCGCGGCCCTGAAAACTATGCCATTCCGGCGGGGGATCGGTTCTGTGTGGCCTATATGCCCGCACCGGACAAATTGGCCGTGCGGTGCCCGGAGAACTGGGCGACATTCTGGCGGTATTATTTCGGCCTGGGGGACGCCTACCCGGAATATTGGGCGGCCATTTCCACCTGGGCGGAGCGGGACGGGCCGACGGCCTACCTGTCCAGGGCGGCGGCAGCTGCCAACGGCATGGTGATCCTGCATCAACCGGCATGGGAAACCATGGTCAGTTTTATGGTCAGCCAAAACAACAACATTCCCAGGATCAAGGCCAGCCTGGCGGCCATGTGCCGACGGTTCGGCAGACGGATCACCACCCCGTCGGGTGAGGAGTATTACACGTTCCCACTGGCGGACGCGCTGGCCGACGCGGCGGATCTGTCCGGCCTGGGCCTGGGCTACCGGGATAAATACATATCCGGCATTTCCCGCGCCGTTGCCGCCGGCATCCTGCCCGTGCGCACCCTGGAGGCCATGGACTACACCAGGGCCAAGGCCGTCCTGAAAGCGGTGCCAGGAATAGGCGAAAAGGTGGCCAACTGCATCCTGCTGTACGGCATGGGGCACCTGGAGGCGTTCCCAGTGGACACCTGGATCCGCCGGGTGCTGGAGCGGGAATTTTCGGGCGGTTTCCCCATGGAACGGTACGCCGGTTTTGGCGGACTGGTTCAACAGCTGATTTTCTATTACGAACGGAGGAAATGACATGGAAAAAACGCCAACGATCAGAGCCATCAAGGTGGCAAACGGGCAAGTTTTAACGACTATTCAAGGGACGGGCGGGGACGCGCTGGAAATGCTGGCAATGCTTCACAGATCTGTGGCCCTGATCATGCTGGAAAACGGGGCCACCCCAAAGCAGACCATGGAGGTCATGCAGGCCGCCGCGGCGGCGGGGATGAAAATGGCCGTGGAGGATGGGAAATGACATGGGAATGGTTTTCATAGGCGTGGGAACGGCCACCCTGGGCCGTTGCACCAAAAACGCGGCGGGTGAGATTGTCAGCCAGACCCCGGCCAGCTGGGAGCCGAACCCCGCCGGCGGTTGCGTGGCCATTGCGCCGCTGGACCCGGAGAAGATGGAGCCGACAGGCGCGGCGGAAATCTTCGGAGACTGGGACGCTGCCGGTTATCTGGCGCGGGTACTGGAGCAGATCCGCCCCACCAAGCCGGTAAATGTTCCTGACCTGTCCGCCATCATAAAGGCGGCCACCAGGGACGGCGTGGATGTCTGCAAGTATTGCAAGGGTTTCAACTGTTCGGAGTGCATTATGAACAAATGGAAGGGTGGAAACGACGATGAATGAAACGAAAATTGACTGGGCGGAAATGTCATGGAACCCCATTACCGGGTGCCTCCACGGCTGCCCGTACTGCTACGCCAGGAGGACAGCACACCGCTTTGACGCCGGACTGGAGGATCCCGCGCCGTTGCCGGGCGGCCTCCACGTCCTGGAGCGCAAGATCAAGGCCAGGCCGTACCCCTACGGGTTCGAGCCGACCATGCACCGCTACCGGCTAAATCAGCCGGAGCGGAAAGCAGACGGACACACGGTTTTTGTGTGCAGCATGGCGGATCTGTTCGGGCGCTGGGTACCCATAGAGTGGATCCGGGACGTGCTGGACGCCTGCCAGCGGGCACCGCAGCACCGCTATTTGTTCCTGACCAAGAACCCGGCACGCTACCTGGAGTTGGACCACCTGGCCCTCATCCCCCACGCGGAAAATTTTTGGTATGGCAGCACGGTGGCCAATGAGGACGCGGCGGCCATGTACCCAATGCCGAATGTCAACATCAACACCTTTTGGTCCATGGAGCCGCTGCTGGGGCCGGTAGACATGAACGCGGCGGAGGGTCTGCCGGGCTGGGTGATCCTGGGCGCCGAAACCGGGAACCGAAAAGACAAGGTAATCCCGAAACAGGAATGGGTGAACCAGATCGCCGCATTTTGCGCGGAGAATGAGATCCCTGTGTTTTACAAGGGCAACCTGCGGGAACATTTCCCGGATCTCCCCGCCTCCGCGCTGCCCTGGGAGGTGTGAGCCGTGAAAGCTGTGCTTATGAGCATGAAACCGGGGTGGTGGGAGAAAATCCTGTCCAGGGAAAAGGGCCTGGAAATCCGCAAGACCGCCCCGGTGGGCGGAGCCGGAGAACCGGATCCGTGGCCGCTCCTGGTCCTGGTCTATGTCAGCGGCACCGGAGCGGTGCAAGGGCAGTTTGTTTGTAACGGCTGGGTGAAAACCAACCTTTTCAGGTATCTGGCCGGGGCGTCCTGCGTCCCGGAGGCGGCCCTGGAGAAATACGCAGCCGGGAAAAGTCTGTGCGGCTGGATCGTCAGCGCCCCGGAGGCATACGACACCCCCAGCCCGCTGGCGGAGTTCGGCCTGGAGCGCCCGCCCATGTCATGGCAGTATGTGGAGATCCCGGACGTGGAGGAGGTGGAGACATGAGCAAAAAGCAACTGGACGAAACGAAACAGGCTGTAGGCGCAATGGCAGAAATGGCGATCCTGTTCTTTCGGGCCGTACTGGGCACAGGTGCAACGATGGAGGAAACCATGAAACTGACCCAGGCATATTTGGCTGCGCTTATGTTTGGGCAGAGGAGCCAGCAACAGCCGGAGGACGAATGAATGGCCATAAGCGTGACCGACCTGCCGCCGAAATATCAGGCCCAGGCCATGAAGCAATACATGGAGCAGCAAGCGCGGAGGGGCACCGCCCCCTCCGCTGCCGCCCAAGAGCCGACCAAGGGCAACAAGTACCACAACAAACCCACCGAGCGGGTCACCCCGTCCGGTGCTGTTCTGCATTTTGACAGCCAAAAGGAGGCCCGCCGTTATGACGCGCTGGCCCTCCGCCTCCAGGCGGGCCAAATTCGGGATCTGCGCCTCCAGGTGGATTTCACGCTGCAAGAGGCATACACGGACACCGAGGGCCGCAGAGTGCGGGCCATTCGGTACAAAGCGGATTTTACATACTGGGAGCGGGAGCGCCAAGTGGTGGAGGACGTGAAAAGCAAGCCGACAAAGACAAAAACCTATGCCATGAAGCGGAAAATGCTAAAAGACCGTTTCGGGATTGACATTACCGAGGTGTAAAAATGGCAGAAAAGACGATAGACACCGCAACAGAGCGGGAGGCAATCAAACAGTATTTGCAGCAGTACCATGCTGCCAAGAGTAAAAAGCACATCCTGGAGGATCGCTACCACACCCTGGCGGAGGAATTGAAAAGCCCGGCGCCAGGTTCGCGGTTCAGGACCGTGCCGGCCTCCCACCGCGCCAACCCGGACGGTTCGGTGTCCGTTGTCTATCGGATCGCGGAGGTGGAGGAACGAATTGACGACCAACGGGAGGAAATGGCCAAGGCCGTCCTGCACGTTATGGACCTGATCGACCTGCTACCCCAAAACAGCATGGAGCGCACCGTGGTAGAACTGCGACACATCGACTGCAAAAGTTGGGAACAGATCGCCAGGGAGGTCTACATGAGCCGGTCAGCGGTTTTTAATTACTACAATGCAGCCCTGGAACGCCTGATGAAATATAAGCGCACCAGAAAACTGGTAAAGGATTTTATGGCGGACAGGTAAAGTGTGGACGCTTTTGGACGGTTTCCTGTGGTACATTGGTAACATGGAAAGAAAAGGGGTGGGACAAACCACCCGACATATTGAGGGGCGCCAGGTGAACAACCTGGCGCCCCTTGCTTTCCACACCATAGGCTGGTGAGCGTACCGCGGGGGCTTTCCTCCTTTCCCCCTGCGCCACCGCACCGTACACGAGCGCGGCGGGCCAGCCCCAATCCTATGCCCGTGGTCACCTTTGCCGAGGGGTGCCCACGGGCACCCAATAAGCCACACCCCCCTATTGGGTCCTCCCTGGGGGTTGAGACCACGCGGGGCAAGGAACGCCCGGTATATTGCCCTGTGAAATGGGAAAATTTTTGGGGTGTTACGTTACGGATTTTGAAAACCCGGCCCCAAATTATACCCCCCCTACGGGGGTATAAGCGAAAAGAGAACGAGGAACGAAAAACGAAATCACCCAAAACCGGAAAAACGAAACCGGCGGATCTCTGCGTGGGTGATCCAGCCAGGGCAGAAAAGGGGGTGCTGCCGGTGGCGGAGAAAGCAAAAAAGACGGCCAAAAAAGCCGAAAAGCCGACGGTGCTGACCGGAACCGTGCCGGAGTGGTCCAACACAACGGCCATTGCCCAGCTGCTGGGCAAGACAGTACGACGGGTGCAGCAGCTGACACAGGAGGGCGTCCTGGAAACCGAGGTGCCACCAGGCGGCGGGGCGCGGAAATACCGCACCTGCGCCACTGTACAACGGTACATTGCCCACGTTGAGGCCAAGGCACAGGAGACTGGGGAGAACAGCCGCACGGCGGAGTTGAACCTGAAAAAGCTGGAGGCGGAGGTGGAACTGAAAGAGAGCCAGGGGCAGCTCCACCGCATGAAAACAGCGATTGCAGAGGGTAAATATATTTCAGCCGACCAGGCCACCGAGGACATGACAGAATTTATGGCGGTTTTCAAGAAGTTTGTCAAGAACCTGCCAACCAGAGCCGCCGGCATACTGGCCGGAAGTGCCGACCAGGTGGCGGTTAGAAGCTTGAAAAAGACCATGGCCAAGGAACTGGACGCCATGCTAACGGCCTATTCGGACGCCACCGTGGAGCGGATAGAGGAGGGGCCGGAAGCATGAAAAAGAAATTCACTGTGGCGCCGTACACCGTGCCCTCCTGGATTTATAAGGCCGTCCAGGTGTTACGGCCAACGCCAAGGTTGACCGTTTCAGAATGGGCGGAAAAAAACCGGATCCTGCCGGATGGAAATTCCATTCCGGGACCATGGCGCAACAGCGTGACCCCGTACCTGGTGGAGATCATGGACGCATTTTCTGACGACATGATCGAGGAAATTGACTACATCAAGTCCACGCAGGTGGGCGGTACATCCTCCATGGAGAATATGCTGGGCAGCCTGATCGATCAGGACCCCGGCCCGGCCATGGTGGTCTACCCGTCGGACGATCTGGCGGAGCGCACCGTGGAAAGCAAGCTGGAACCAATGATTTTTAACTGCAAAAACCTGGCGGGAAAGTATCGGAAGAACGACAGCAAAAAGTTGGCCCTGAAATTTACGGACATGACCGTATACCTGACAGGCGCAAACAGCCCGTCGAGCCTGGCCAGCACCGCGATCAAATATCTATTTTTGGATGAAGTAGACAAATTCCCCGGAGCCTCCAAAAAAGAGGCCGATCCGGTTTCCCTTGCGCGGGAGCGCACCAAGACCTTTTTTGACCGCAAGATTTTTATGGCATCCACGCCGACCTTGAAAACCGGCCACATTTGGAAAGCCAAAGAGGCGGCGGAGGTTGAAAAGCATTACTTTGTCCCATGCCCCCATTGCGGTCAGTACATCGAACTGAAATTTGCACAAATCAAGTGGCCCAGCAAGGACGACGTGGCAGAGAATACGGACCGGGCGGAAATGGCCACATATGTCTGCCAGGAATGCGGCTGCGTGATCACCGACCAGGACAAGGGAAAAATGCTGCGCGGCGGGCGCTGGCAGGCGGTGCGTCAGACCAGCCAGCACCCCAAGAGCGTGGCCTTTTGGATGAACACCCTTTACTCCCCGTTCACCCGATTTTCAGACATTGCGCGGGAGTTCATGCGGAGCAAGGACGACCCGGAACTATTCCACAATTTCGTCAACAGCTGGCTGGCCGAACCGTGGGAGGACACCAAGCTGAAAACCAACGCCGAAATGGTGACCGAGCGCCAGACGGACACGCCGGAGTGGGTGCTGCCATCCTGGACCAAGCTGATCACCGGCGGCGTGGACGTACAGGAGAATTGCCTGTATTGGACCATTAGAGCCTGGGGCGACTATATGACCAGTCAGAACATTGCCCACGGTCAAGCCACATCCATGCGCGAGGTGGAGCGGGTTATGAACACCGAGTTTTCCCTGCCAGGCGGCGGGGACAAGTTGGTGATCAGCCTGGCCCTGGTGGACAGCGGAGATCAGACCGACGCGGTTTATGAGTTCTGTATGATCAATTCGGAGTGGGCGCTGCCCTGCAAGGGCACCTCCACCATGCAATCCCATTACCGCCTTTCTACGGTCAACAAGGCTGGCAGCAAAGCCTACGGCATGACGCTGGTGCTGGTGGACGGTGGAAAATACAAGGACATGATCGCCGGGCGTATGCGAAAGGCAAACGGGACCGGATCCTGGATGGTTTATCAGGGGTGCGATCTGGAGTACGCGGAGCAGGTGACGGCGGAGCATAAGATCACCGAGCGGGCCGGCGGCAAGGACACCCTGAAATGGGTACTGAAAACCTCCCACGCGGACAACCATTACCTGGACTGTGAGGTTTACGCGGCGGCAGCTGCCGACGTGGTGGGCGTTCGGTCCCTGTTCCTCCAGGATCGCACCGAGGAAAAGGCCCAGGAGGTCAAGCAAAAAGCACCACCCGCTCCGGCGGCTACGGCGCAAGAAGAAAACTGGATCCAGTCCAACGACAACTGGGTTTGAGAACGGAGGAAACCATGGACAAAAACACGATATACCCGCAAGGGGTATGCGGTATCCGTAATGCGGCAGAGCCGCAAACGGCTACCCAACAGCCGGCGGAACTGCTGGCACAGGTCAACGCCGCAATTTCCGCGGTGCTGTCCGGCGGACAGTCCTACAAAATCGGCAGCCGATCCCTGACCCGTGCGGATCTGGCTATGCTGAAATCAATGCGGGACGACCTGGAGGCCCAGCTGGCGGCGGAGGATAACGCCGGGCTGCTGGGGCACACCTCTGTGGCGTACTTCGACGGGAGGTAATCCACATGGATTTTTTAGAAAACATCATTGCCAACGTGTCCCCGCGGCGGGCCTATGAGCGGGAGGCATGGCGCCAGGGCCTTTCTGAACTGCGGGAATATGACGCCGCCAGTTATGGGCGGATCAATGCCGGGTGGCGGGTCCACAACGAAAGCGCGGAGATCACAGACCGGAACAGCCGGGACGTGGTGCGGGCGCGGGCCAGGGACCTGGAGCGCAACAGCGACATTGCCCAGGCCGTGATCTACGCCTATAAGCGCAACGTGGTGGGCAAGGGCTACACCCTGCGGGCCGGAACCGCGGACGACGCCACAAACAAGCTGATTGAAAAAACCTGGCGCCGCTGGTGCAAGGCCATCAACTGCGACGTGACCGGAGAACAGACGTTCAACGAAATTCTCCGCATGATCGTGGAGCGGAAAAAGGTGGACGGCGGGATCATCGTTCTGTACCGCTACACGGGCGGAGGCGTGGTGCCGTTTAAGCTGCAAACCCTGGAGGTGGACGAACTGGACACCAACCAGACCCGCCCGAAAACGCCGGGTAACCGGGTTGTGGGCGGCATCGAATACAACGAGTACCGCCGGGCCGCAGGCTACTGGATCCGGCAATATGACATTGAGGGGTGGCGGATCCTGGACCCAATTTATATTGAGGCCAAGGACGTGTATTTCTTCAAAACAAAGCACCGCCCCAGCCAGCTGCGGGAAATGTCAGACATGACCCCTACCATTACCCGGATCCGGGACGCCAACGAATTTATTACCGCCGTTTCTGTCAAGGAGCGGATCGCGGCCTGTCTGTCCGTTTTCATCAAAAAGACGTTGCCAACCGGCGGAATTGGCCGGGGTGCGGTCAGGACGGCGGACGGCCAGGTGGACTATGCAGGAAAGCGCCTGGGGCCTGGCATGATTATGGAAATGAACGCCGGAGACGACGCCCAGGTGGTGGATCCAAAGGGGGCGGCAACGGACGCCACCGCGTTCTTGAAAACCCAGCAGGGCCTCATTGGCGCAGGCCAGGGCCTTTCTTATGAGGCGGTCAGCCGGGACATGACCGGCGCCACCTACTCCTCCGCCCGGCAAAACGCCATTGAGGATGAAAGCACCTATGCGGAGGATATGGAGCTGTTGACAGATTTCATGTCAGAGGTCTACGAAAATTTTATCATTTCCGGTTATCTCGCTGGGCTGTTTAACCTGCCTGGCTTTTGGGATAAAAAGGCGGATTACATGGAACACACCTGGGTCAAGGCACCGAAAAAATGGATTGATCCATCCAGGGAGGCCACCGCCGACAAAACAGCCCTGCAATCCGGGCAAAAGACATTCCCGGATCTTTGCGCGGAGCGGGGCAAGGACTGGAAAGAGGCCGTGGACGAAATGGCCCAGGTCCTGGAATATGGCCGTAAATCCGGCATTGAGATGGGAGGTGTAATTTTTGGAAATGGCACGACAGCAGCCCAGCAGAACACCGGCACCGAACCAGGCCACCAGCCAGAGGAATGATCGCAACCGCGGCACCCGGAGCATGGGCCAGATTATTTTCCGCGAGGCGGAGGACAAGGATAGCCGCAAGCGGATAATCAGCTTTTCCTCCGAGGAGCCATACCGGCGCTGGTTCGGTATGGAGATACTGGACCACGCAGACGGCGCGGTGGACCTGGAGCGCCTGAACACGGTAGGCGTTCTCCTATTCGGCCACGACACAGACAAGGTGATGGGAAAGGTGATCCGGGCCTGGGTGGAAAACCACCGGGGCATGGCAGAAGTGGAGTTTGACACCGACGACGACGCCGAAAAGATTTTAGGCAAGGTCAAGAGTGGCACCCTGAAAACCACATCCGTCCGCTATGACGTGGACGCATGGGAGGAGGTGGTGGCCGGAAAGTCCACCGCGGACGGACGTTTTACCGGTCCCTGCCAGATTGCCCGCAAGTGGACGCCGCTGGAGGTGTCCATTGTCTCCGTGCCGGCAGACGCCACTGTGGGCGTGGGAAGATCCGGCGGCGAAACGCAAAGCGGGACCGCGCCGGACTTGTCCCTTTATGAAAGACAAATTCAAATCAACCAGAACAATTTTAGGAGGTAACAAACTATGACCATTCAGGAAATGATCGCCAGTCAGCAGGCTATTGTCAGCGGCGCCCGCGCCGCCGGCCTCCCTTTGACGGCGGAGCAGCAGCGGGAATTTGAACAGCTGCAGGGGCAGATTGACGCGGCCCGTTCCGCAGGAAATTTCCCTGCGGACCCTCCCGCAAATCCGCCCAGTGACGACGGAACGCGTGGTGCGGGAAACCAGCCCGCCGACCATCCCACAAATCCGCCCGCTGGTGGAACCGACGACGCAGCCCGCCAGGCCGTGCAGGCGGAGCGCCAGCGCAACAATGATATTATGTCCCTGTGCCGCCAGACCGGCATGGATCCAACCGAACACATCCGCAACGGTGACACCATGGACACCGTGAGGACCGCTGCCGTCACCTATATGCTCCAGCACGGCGCCCCGATCTCCAGCCGCATGACGGACAACCCCGGAGGGGACAATTTCCGCCAGGCTGCCGTGGACGCGCTGCTGATGCGCACAGGCGTGAATGTGGAGCATCCCACCGAGGGCGCGGAGGAAATGCGTGGAATGAGCCTGCGGGATCTGGCCATTGAGTGCATGAGCCGCACGGGAGAAGGCAGCGCCGCCTCCATGCTGCGTATGTCCAAGGATGATCTGTGGAGTATGGCCTGCCGCCAGTTCTTCAACCCAACATCCGCGTTCCCCTCTATTCTTGACAACGCGATCAAAAAGTCCATTGTCAACCAGTATCAGCATGTGCCCACAACGTTCCAGGCGTGGACCACAAAGGGAAGTGTGGCCGACTTCAAGGCAACCAAGGATCACAGCTATTTGGCCGGCGGCGCCGGTGAGTTCAAGCTGGTGGGAGAAAACGGAGAGTTGAAGCATGACACCCCCAGCACAGATCTGCTGCCCCAGCGCAAGATTGACACCTATGGCCGCCAGTTCACAATGAGCCGCCAGGCATTTATCAATGACGATATTGGGTTTATTACCGAGGTGCCGGGTCTGTATGCAGCCAGCGCCAAGCGCACGATCAACAAGCAGGTTTACAAGATTTTGATGGACAACCCCGCTGTGTTCGACGGTGTGGCTCTGTTCAACAGTGCCCACGAAAATCTGATCAGCACCGGCTCCAAGCCCTCCGTTGATAGCATCCAGGCCATTATGATGAAACTGCTGGCACAGACAGATCCCTTTGGAGAGGCCATCACGATCCAGCCCAGAAACATCATTGTACCCGTGGGCTATGGGTTCCTGCTGTCACAGCTGCTGGAAACCAAGGAAATTGACGTTGCCGGTATCGGGAACCACACCGCCAACGCACTGTATAACTACCGCACACAGTTGCAGGTTATTGAGGACGGAACCCTGAACGTGCTGGCCGGAACCGGCGCTGCACCCTGGTTTATGGTGGGCGATCCCACCTATGCCAAGAGCATCCAGGTGGATTACCTGAACGGCCAGGAGACCCCCACCATCCGCCGCAGCGAGGTGCCCGGCCAGCTGGGCTATGTGTGGGACATTTGGCTGGACTGGGGCGTGACCGTGGTAGACTATCGCGGCATTGCCAAAAACCCCGGCGTGGTTCTTTAACATTACGACAGGAGGTAAAAATCTATGAACGCAAAGTATTGGCAGAGGGGTGAAACCCTGGACTATACCCCTACCGCAGCCGTGAAAAACGGCGCGGTGGTCAGCCTGGGCACCCGGATCGGAATTGCTGGCGGCGACATTGCCGCGGGCGCCCAAGGCCAGATCCATGTGGTGGGTGTATTTGAAATGGCAAAGGCTGCCGGCGCCATCACCGTGGGCACCGCCGTCTACTACGACACCATCAACGACAAGATCACAACCACGTCCGCCAGCAACATTCCCGCTGGTTACGCCGCGGCTGATGCTGCGTCTGCGGACGCCACCGCGCTGGTCAAACTGCTGGGTTAAACGGAGGGAAAGGAATGGAAAAGCTAATTGCAAAGCGCCCGATCCAGTACATGGGGCGGATCTATGAGATCGGGGAACCGGTACCCGCTTATGACGGGCGCATGGTAAACGCCTGGATGGAGGCCGGCAGCGTGGAGCGGATCGACCCTGATGCGGTGGAGGCTGGCAAGAGCCAAGAACCCACAGCGGAGGCCGTGCTGGCTACCGCCGCCTCCATGGCCGCCGACACCCTGCGGGGAATGGGCGTGAACCTGGAGGACGAAACCGCATTTTTGAATGTGGGAAATGTTGCAGAATTGGTAAGCAATATTACCACCGCCGTCCAAAACGCCCAGAAACAGCCCCGTGAGGAGCGGACCGAACCGAAGGAGCAGGAACACGCAGACGCCGAGAAAGCCGCCCAGGGAGCCGCCAGAGACGCAACCGAGGCCAAAATGGTGTCCGGCCACCTGGACACCGCGCAGCTGGAGCGCATGACCAAGGCAGAACTGACCGATCTGGCCGTAAAGCTGGGCGTGGATACTTCCACGGCCAAGAACAACGCCGAGCGGGCCGCCCTAATCGCGGCGGTGGAGGTCCGGGCCCCTGCTGATGAAAACGGGGGTGCCCAGTAATGGGCGCCCCCAGCTTCAAGGACTGTATCGCGGCGGACGTTTCCAACGTCTTTTTGAACCGCCTGGAGTTTGCTGACAAGCACACGGTCAACGGTAAGGAAATGACCGTCCTGGTGGATGAAAACGAATTGCAGGAACGCGACAAATTCAAGCTGCTGGGGGCGAACCAGAACGGGACATATAAGGCCACCCGCATGATCTACGTTGCAAAATCGGAGTTTGGCCCGCGCCCCGCCCTGACCGCCACCATCAACCTGGACGGGCGGGAGTATCGCGTGGCCCCAGGCACCACCGAGGAGGCCGGGATCCTGGCCATTGCGCTGGAGGCGGTGAGATCGTGAGCGAAAACACCGTACTGGTGATTGACACCGACAAGGAGATTGCGGCCATCATTACCAAGCTGAACAAGCTGCCGGATCAGATTGCAGCGCCCAGCATCCTGAAAAACGCCATCAACGCCACGGCCCGCAAGGTCCGCAAGCAGATCACCAAGGACGCCGCCGGACAGTACGCAATCAAGGATAAAAGCATCCTGAAAAAAGAGGACCAGGGCGCCCCAAAGGTCTACACCGCCAGCGCGGCGGATCTGACCGCCACGATCCGGTCCAGAGGTCCCATGCAGGACATTATGGCCTTTATGACCAGGCCGAACACTGAAACCGGCGCGGCGGCGGCCCAGGTGCTGCAAAGCGGCAGTATGAAACCGCTGGAGGCGGGGAAATTAAAGGCTTTTGTTGCCACATTCGCCAGCGGCCACACGGCCATTGTCCAGCGCCACCCACCGGGAGCATACAGCAGCGGACGGGAAACCCGCACCAGCAAGTACGGAGACAATGCGGACATGACCAAGGTAAAAAAGCTCCTGTCCCCCGCCGTGCCCCACATGCTGGGCAACGAGGAGGTTATGGCGCAGG
>JAVVPH010000020.1:2987-12534 GCA_036655835.1 Oscillibacter sp. | reverse complement strand
CCGCTCTCCACGCGGAAAACGCCAAGGCCTTCGCCTACCTGCTCTCCCTCTCGCCGCAGCCGGCCATTTGGGCCGCCTGGGGCAATATCATTGAAAAGCGCAGCTACCTCAAAGACTGCGTGAGAGAGTTCGCCGCCCTGGGCCAAAACGCCGGTGCCGCATGGTTTTCCGCCGGTCCCCTGCTGAAATCCGGCCACCCCCACCATCCGCTGTACTTAAAAGCCACCACCCCCCTGCTGCCTCTGGATATGGAGGCGTATTTGCGGAAATAAGCCCCAACTTGGCTCAGCGTGCCGAAAAGGCGTTTTCGGCACGCTGAACTGCTTTCGTAGGAGCAGCGTATATTTTTCAAAAGCTGTGAAAAATCAACTCAACTCGTTGAAAATCTTCCTAAATCCCCAAAAGCATCCCGCTTTTCCGCCCTAAATTGCAAATTGACCGCAAACAGTCGGCATCGTTTTAAAACGATGCCGACTGTTTGCGCAAGGTATTCAATTTCATCCAAAATCCCGGCTGTCCGTTTTCTCTCAGGATGCTTTTCCCTTTAGGCCACTTTTTCTTTAAGCGCCGACCACCACTCCAAAGCTTTGAATTTCAGCACATATCCGCTGTTTTCCTCGGTTATCAGGGCTAAATCGTCCTCATTTAGCCCTGCGGCCATGGCGGCGGCGGGGACGTCGGTGGTGGTTTGGGTACACAGCGGCGGAAACACCACGCACCACCAGTTGTGCCCATTTCCCTGGCCGATGACGATGCGCAGGGCCAAATACTCCCCCGCCGGCAGGGTAAAGCCGTCGTATTCCTTGGTGGGAAAATCGCTGTCCGTCAGCTCGGCGGTGACGGGGTACTGGTAGCCCCGGGCCTCAATCTCTTCCGCCGCAAGGGTTTGCAGCTCTGGAAGCGCGGCTGTCAGCAGTTTTTCCGCCTCCGCCCGGTCGCCGGAGGCCTCCAAAATTTCCGTGGCCCGGGCCAAAAGCCGGTCCCGGACCTGTAATTTCAAGGTCTGATCCGTCTGGGAATCGGAGTTGGCCAAAATGTGGAGCCGCACCACTTTATCGGCCAAATTCTGCTGGCGATGGAGGGACCAAACGCCGGTCAACAGGAAAAGTGCCAGGCCGATTGCCAGCAAAATTTCAAAAATTTTCACTTTTTTCGGGTTTTTTTCAATCGTTTTCATCTATTTCCGTCCTTTTTGTCAAGGGCACCTCGGCCCTTTGCAAAAGTGTAGACGGAAATTTCCGATTTTATTCAATTTGAAAGCGGTTTTACCAGAAAAACTTGAGAATATTTCATTTTTAACGCTTTTTCTGCCTGCTGAGCAATTGCCTTTTCTGTGAATAAACCAAAAACAGTGGTTCCCGATCCGGTCATGCAGGCGTTCAGCGCCCCCTGCTGCCGGAGCAGGGCTTTGATGGAAAATATTTCCTTTTCCTCCTCCGTCAGCAAATCTTCAAACACGTTGCGTAGCTGCTTTGCCACGGCGGGCACATTTTTCTCCTCCAACGCCCGGCGCATCGCCGCCAAATCCGGGCGGCGGGTCAGCGTTTCCACCTGCACCCGGCGAAACAGCACCGGGGTGGAGATGCCGAAATCCGGCTTGCAAAGGACAATGTGGCACTCCGGCAGGGGCGGCAGGGTGGTTAACCGCTCTCCCCGACCCTCCGCCAAGGCGGTGCCGCCACGGACGCAGAAGGGCAAATCACTGCCCACGCTCCCGGCGATGGCCTCCAGCTCCCAATCGGGCAAGTCCGGGCACAGCATGGCTTGCAAGGCCCGCAGCACCGCCGCGCCGTCCGCGCTGCCACCGGCCATACCCGCCTCCATGGGGATTTTTTTCTCAATGAAAATTTCCGTACCCTGGTTGGGCAGGCCCGTGGCCTCGTAAAAAGCCCGTGCCGCCTGCCAGGCAATGTTTTTCGGTCCGCCGGGCAAATCCAACCGGTCTGTTGCCACGGCGATGCCGTCGCCGCCGGTGCCGGTCCGGACCGTCACCGTATCCCGGAGGGAAATGCTCTGCATGACCATCTGCAAATCGTGATACCCATCGCTCCGGCGGCGGAGAATATCCAGCGTGAGATTCAATTTTGCGGGGGCAAAGCGGGTTTGTTCCTGTTTCATGGCGGATTCCGACCTTTCCGTGGGGAAAATAGCAGGCAAAGCACAGCGGGTAGAACGTTTTTTAAGTCTTTTCCGAGTCTTTCCATGGCTTGAAGCTGCCGATTGCGCAACCCAAACGGATCAATAAACCGTGGGTCAGAAAACGCGGCAACGGGGTGCGGCATTTACTTCTGCTCCGGCTTATGCCAACCTGCAATATGCGGCCTATTTCAGCAGTGCAGGCCCTTTTTCACGGCACGCTTGTTTTCGTACATACGTGCGTCAGCAAGCTCGATGGCGCGGCTTAAATCGCCTTGGGTTTCGGCGGTATCGCAGGCGCCGATGGCATAGCTCAAGGGGCTTGGCAGCGTACTGAAGCGATTGTACCCGTCGATGGCCCGCTGTGCCGCCTGCATCATGTCGGCGGACTGCCCGGGCGGCAGACCGTCACAAACCGCCCAAAATTCGTCGCCGCCCACCCGGTAGCATTTTCCTACGGAGCAGAACACCTGGTTCAAAACGCTGCCAAAGGCGTGAATTAACTGGTCCCCCGCGCTATGTCCGTACAAATCGTTGGTGCTTTTCAAATTGTTCAGGTCCAGGAAAAACACGGTGCGCACCGGCTCCCCCCTCCATGCGTCCCGATCCAATTCAAAGGCCGCCCGGGAGTAGCAATGGGAAAGCGGGTCCTGCATGGCAAGGGTCTTATAATAGGATTCCCGGGCCTCCTCCGCACTGCGCTTCATCAGCAGGCGGACAAATTGATACATCTGAAAAAGCAAATAGGCCAACAGGCCGATTTTCAGGAAAAATACATTGTTTTCTCCCACTTCGCAGAGAAATAGCACCATATCCACGGCTCCGCCCAGGGCAATCAGTCCGCCCAGATAGAGGCCGCGGTTGCTTTTTTTATAGAGCAGACCATAGGCAATGCAGACGAGCATCGCCAAAATCCCCAAAATCTGCACGGCGTGCGTCATGGGCAGCAGTCGCCGCAGTTCCACGCCCAGCAATTGGGACAGCGCAATCTGCGTCACCGCCATCGCCAGACCAATCCATGCGATGGTATGGAGCCACTTGCCCCGCCAGTCCTCCAGCTCCCAACCCAACAGCACCAACAGCATGGGGCCAAGCAGGGCAAACGAGAGCATATCCGCAATATAAACAATCCGGGACCCGGACGCCAGAAAGACCACGGAATAGGTTTCGCAGGCGAAGTACAGCGCGCAGTTCAGCGCGAAGGCACCCCGCAGCAGCATTCTGTAAGGGTCAATGCTCTTGCGTCCCATCACCGCCAGGGCCAACAGCAGCAGGCCGCTGAGGAAAATCAGCGTATTGAGTATCAGCGTGGGAATATCCCGCAGTATCTGCTGTGTGAGGAATGCCGCCTCATTGGCAATCACCAGCGCGTGCATTGAAACCCGGGTCAGGCCGCTTTCCGGCACGGTGACGCGGATTTCCAGCAGTGCGCCGTGGGCCTCCTGGGGCAAGGGGACGCGGGTGAAATAATTGCCCAGGGAATAGGGCCGGGGCTCCACCCGGTAAAGCTCCTCCCCATCCAGTAAAATCGTCATAAACGTGTGATTGGCCTGCAATATCAGGGACGGGACCGTCCGGCCGGAAAAGGCGTATTCCAGCGTGAATTGCAGCCGCGTCTCACCGATTACATCAAAATAGTCGGGCAGCGCCAATTCTGTGCGCTGTCCGCCGCAAATCAACTCGCCCTTGTCCACCGTCACTGTCTGCTGGTCCACCGCTTCAGGCAGAGCAACCGCCTCCCAATCAATCAGGAAGCAGCAGGCCATCGCCAGATAGACCGCCAATATGGAGGCGAGAAACACAATGCAGGGTGTTTTTTTCATGGAAGCTCCCTATCCTGAATGATTCTGTCGTTCTATCGGGCCGCGCAAGCGTGATAGAAGCGACAGTGACGCGAGGCGGCTGCGGTGCAGCCGCCGGTACAATCTCCTCATAAGCCCCCGGAGCCGGAAGGCTCCGGGGGCTTGGGCTTATTTAATTTTGCGGGCCTCCACGTAATAGCGCTTATCCTGGGCATGGCCCATGGAGAAGGTCTTCCGGGGCAGCACACCGTCCGCCAGAACGGTTTTGAAGAGCTGGTCCTTGCCCATGGCGGGGAGCTTGAAGCCGATGTTGCCGGGCTTCGCGCCCAGCTCGTCGGTGATTTCGTCGCCGTGGATATAATCCACCTCGCCGCCGTTTTCTTTCAAATAGGTATCCAAGAAGGCTTGCAGGGTGCCCACCGCCAACTGCACCTTGGGATTGGGCACGGTGAGGCAGCCGCGATGGCCCGCATAGGTATAGGCGATGGTATGGCCCTCGCCCGTTCCCTCGTGGGTGCCGGGATAGGCGGCTTTAAAGGCGGAGAGCACCTGCTCCGGCTCCACGCCGAAGAGGACGCGATGAATCGGCTCAAAGCCCAGGGCATCGTCGTGGTTATTGACCACCTCCACCAGCGCATAGCGGGCGGGCAGAGCGGCCCACTGGCTCTCCGGGGTGATTTTCTTCAAATTCTCGTAGCAGGCCTTGGCGGTGGCCAGGGAGTGGTTGCCGTCGCCCACGGCGAACAGCAGCGGGGCCACGCCGCGCATACCGTATTTTTTCTCCATGGCCGCCGGGGTGCAAAGCCCCGCCAGGGCATCCGCCGTGGCGTCCACCTGGGCGTCCGTCAGCTTCCAGCCCTTCAAATGGCCGCCGCCCTGCTGGAGATCAAAATCGTAAACCTGGGTCATGGCCGCCGCGCCGCCGGTCAGCGGCTCAATCACGGTGCGGTCAGGGTCGTCAATCAAAACCATGACGTGGGGCAGCTCGATGGGGGCATTTTCCCGGACCCGGACCCGGGGGGGAATGCGATCCAGCACGGTGCCCTCGGTGGCGCGAATCAGCACGCCGGAGCCGGGGGTGAAGTCGTACTGCTCCAAATCCACCATACCAATCAGGCCGTGGCGGACCTTCCCGTCGGACTGGGTGCGCTCAATGTACAGCAGGGAATCCGGCAGTGTTTGGAACACGCCGCCGTCCACATAGTCCGTCATGGCGGCGTTGATACCGGCGATGTCCCGGTCCACGTTGGGACCGCTGAGCTTGGCCTCCGGCAAAATGAGGCGCAGGGTGGAGGGCGCGTCGCCCACGGTTTTGTCCACGGCCTCCCAATACTCCGGCTGGGAGGTGAACTGGTCGCAGGCCACCACGGCCCAACGGGTCATGTCGGCCTCCTTCGGCAGGAGAATGTCCGCCGGATAAAAGCCCAGAGAAGAAAATTTCTGATTCATGTCGCGTCTTCCTTTCTTTTATGACAACGTTTTTTGCTCAAACAGGTAACTCAACAATTCACAGCCCGCCGGAATCAGGGGGCCGGCCATGCCGCTTGGCTCGTCGTACACGCCGCCCCGGCCGGTATCTTTTCGGCTGTCGTACAGCAAAAACGGAACCGGGTCGCCGTCGTGTCCCCGGGTGGCGGTGAGGGTTTTATGGTCCGAGAGCAGCAGCACCCGGTAGTCCATGCCCTCTGCGTCCAGTTGGCGGAACAGGGCCGCCAAAATGCGGGAGTCCAGCCACTCGATGGACTGAATTTTTCCGGGCAGGTCGCCGTTGTGGGTACACTCGTCCGGGGCCTCCACATGGAGACAGCAAAAATCCGCGTCGGTATGGAGTAAATCCAGGGTGGCTTGGAGCTTGCCCTCGAAATTGGTGTCAATTTCGCCGGTGGCACCCTCCACCTCAATCATCTGCAAGCCCCGCAGAACGCCGATGCCGTGGCACAGGGGCACGGCGGAAATCACGCCGCCGGTGTGGCCGTATTGCGCCGCAAAGTCCGGTAGGGTGACGGCGGTGCCCTCCGCCCAGAACCAGATGCCGTTGGCGGGAAGCTTGCCGTTTTTGCGGCGTTCCTCGTTGAAGGGATGGCGGTCCAGCACCCGGTGGGCCACCCGCATCAGCTCGCCCAGAACGGCGGCATTGTCACAGCCCGTGGGCAAAAGGGGGCCGATGACCTCCCCCAGATGGTCGTGGGGCGGGATGAGACGGATGCCCGCCACCTCCGGTCCCGACTGCACCGCAAGCTGCCGGAAGGCGGGAAAGCGGTGGATGACCATGCGGGCTTTTTCCTCCGCCGCTCGAAATTCCGGGTCACTCTCCAAAATTTCCATCACCTGCAGGGCGGAGGGGCCGTCGATGCTGCCCGCGCTGTGGGAGAGGATTTTTTTCTCCCCATAGGGCAGCTCGCTATCCTCCAGTGCCACGATGTTGCAGCGGTAGGCCACGTCGCCGGGCTGGAGGTGGATGCCGGAGGCCGCGGCCTCCATGGGAGAACGGCCGGTAAAATATTGCAAGGGGTCGCAACCGAAAATGGACAAAATCGCCGTCTCACTGCCGGCGGGCAGGGGCTTGGGGCAGTTGACCACATGGCCCACCACGCCCTTTGCCGCCAAACGGCGGATGGTGGGGATGTCTGCCGCCTGCAGCGGCGTTTTGCCCCCCAGCTCCGCCACGGGATTGTCCGCCATGCCGTCGCCTATGACCAAAAGATATTTCATTTGCACAACTCCTTATTTCAGGGTTTCTTCGATGATACCACACCCCCTCTGCCCTTTCAATCCAAAAAACAAATTTCTGCTGAGGAAAGCGCAGTGAGGTCAACCTTTTAAAAACGGTATAAAGTGCGGAACAACCGGGTATTCTAACGGTAAATCCTGCCTGCGGGCATCAATAGGAGGTTTCTATTTTGATGATTCTTGACAAAAGCGCATTGGCGCTGATTATCATTGGCGCACTGAATTGGGGCGGTGTGGGGCTGTTCGGCTTCGACACGGTGGCCTTTCTCTGCGGCGGTCAGATGGCCGTTTTCTCCCGGATTATTTACGCGCTGGTGGGCCTTGCGGGGCTGTGGTGCATCACACTGCTGTTCCGCTCCAATGAGGAAACCGGCCACACGCCCCATGTGGCCTGAGGAATTTGGGCCGCTTTCCGCAAAAAAAGGACGACCTGTTCGGTCGTCCTTTTTGCGTGATTGGGTCTGTTGCGTTATTTGGCCTGCAACGCCTTGACGGCTTCCGCCTCCGGCGTGACAAACAGGGTCTGGTACGTGGGATAAATCACCATGCCGGGCCGGGCACCGGCGGGCTTTTTCACGTTTTTCACGGCGGTATAGTCCACGGGGACGTTGCCGCTGCTGCGGGCCTGGGAGTAATAGGCCGCGATTTGGGCGGCTTGGGTCAAATCATCTGGGGCGGGGTGACGGCCCTCGGTGCAGAGAATCACGTGGGAGCCGTGGATTTTTTGGGTGTGAAACCAGATATCCCGATGGTCCGCGTCTTTACAGGTGAGCTTGTCGTTCTGGCGGTTGTTGCGGCCCACCAACACCCGAAAACCGCCGGTGGTGCGGAAAATCCGGGGCTGGTTGGGGCGTTTCAGCTCCTTTTTATCCTTGGCGAGACGGCGGATATAGCCCGCGTCCTTCAACTCGTTGCGAATTTCGATGAAGTCCTGCTCGCTCTCCGCCTGCTGAATTTCCCCCAACACACTCTCCAAATACTCCAGCTCCTGCCGGGCAAGGGCCATCTGCTCCCCCAAAACCCGCTCCGCCGTTTTGGCCTTATTGTACCGCTTATAGTACTTGGCGGCGTTTTGCTGGGGCGTGAGCAAGGGGTCCAGCGGAATGGAAATGGTGCCGCCGGCCTCATCGTAAAAATTTTCTGTGGTAAAGCTGGCGGCGGTGCGCTCCATACGGTAGAGATTGGCGGTGATTAAATCGCCGAAAATCCGCAGGGTATCCCGGTTTTGGGTGGCGGCATAATCACGCTCCTGCATGGAGAGCTTCCGCCGCAGACGGTCCCGGACGGTGGTGGCGGTGCGGACCAAATCCGCGCCCCGCTGATGGATCCGGTCCTGCTGCTCCCGAACGGTATAAAACCCGTCCAAAAGGGCGGAAAAGTCGTCCCAACGCTCCATCTCCACGCCATCGCCGTACTGGGCGATGGGCAGATAGGAAAATTCCAGGGGTTTTTCCCCCTGTTTCAGCGCAATTGGTGTAAAGCGTTCTTCCTTTACTATCTCTATCAACCGGGCAATTTCTCCCCAAAATAGCTGCGGCTGCGGTACTTGCTGGATGCGGGTATCCGTCTCCCCGGTGGCGCGGAACACCAACTCCCGGGCAATCAGCGGGGAAACGCCGAAGCAGCTATCCAGCAAAAAGGCGTCCAACTGCCGCTCTGGGTTGGCAAGGGCCCATTGGGCCTGGAAAATTTCCTCCGTCAGGGCGGTGAGGGGGGGCTTGTCACTGCGGCTGGGCAGCTCATAAAAAAGGCCCGGCAGAATCTGGCGCTGGCGGGTCATATCCGCGTCCACCCGGCGCAGGGAGTCGATGATGCGCCCCTCCCCATCCAGCAAAATTACATTGGAGCTGCGGCCCATGGCCTCCAGCACCAAACTGCGCTGACCGGGACGGCCAAAATCATCGGTGATATCCACGTCCAGACGGACCAGACGCTCCATCTCCGGCTGGGTGACGGCGGTGATGCGCCCGCCCACCAAATGCTTGCGCAGGAGCATACAGAACATGGGCGGCTCCGCCGGGTTATCCCGCAGGGCGGCGGTGAACTGGATACGGGGCGCACCTGCCGCGATGCTCAAAAGCAGGCGCAGATTGCCCCGCAGCAAAACAATGACCTGGTCCCGGGCGGGCTGCTGGATTTTATCAATGCGCAGGCCCAATAGCTTCGGGCGCAGCTCGCTGAGAACTGCCTGCAGGCAGACGGCATCCATGGCCATGGCTCACTCCTCCATCATCTTGCAAAATAACTCGTTAATCCGCTCCTGACGGCCTTGCAGCCAAAGCCAGCCCAACAGGGCCTCCAAGGCCGTGGCCTCGCCGTACTGGGCGCGGCTGGCGTGGCCCGGCACGGAATGGACCTGGGCGTTGCGGCCCCGCTTAAAGACCGCCAGCTCCTCCTCCGTCAACAGCGGCAGGATGGCAGCCCCCCGGCGGGACTGGGATTCGGCGCAGACCAGCGCAATGGTGGCCTTGTGCAGGCCCCGGCCGGTGGCCTTGCCGTGGTCGCAGAGCCAAGTGCGCACCAAAATTTCAAAAACGGCATCCCCCATATGGGCCAAGCCGATGCTGCTGATGGCCTGGCACTGGTCCGGCGTGAGGGCAGGGTGAAAATAGTTCTCCATATGATTCTCCTATTTTTGAATTTTGAGGCAATCGCGCCGAAAGTAGAAAACGAAATCAATTTTAAAAAAGAAAAGGCACCGAAAACGCAGCGCGTTTTCGGTGCCTTTTGGTGGAGAATAGCGGGATCGAACCGCTGACCTCCTGACTGCCAGTCAGGCGCTCTCCCAGCTGAGCTAATCCCCCAAACTGCTTGTTGCGACTGCGTATCTCGCGTCGGAACATTTGAGAGTATAGCAAGAATCCGGTCGTATGTCAACA
>JAVVPH010000020.1:0-2887 GCA_036655835.1 Oscillibacter sp. | reverse complement strand
GCCGGGAAGGGCTGCGCCCAGGTATAGGCCGCGCCGGAAACGCCGAAAATGGCGGAGGAATCCCCCAGCAGGTCCTTATTGAAATCGCCGCCGCAGACGGCATAGTTTCCGCGGGCCACCTCCCCCGCCATATCCGCCAACAGCAATTGGAGCTGCTGGGTAGCGATGCGGCCGTCGGAGGTATAGGCCGAGAGGTGGACATTATAGAGGCACAGCGTCCCGCCGCCCTCCACGGGAATACGGGTGAGGGTATAGCAGCGGTCCAAATCCAGAAATTTTGTAAACCCCGTCTCCACCGGCAGGCGGCGGCGCAGAGCGCTTTCAGCGTGACAGGCGGTGAAGGTCATCATGCCCGCCTTGGACGCGCCATGGGGGCTTGTAAGGGGCCAGAGAAGGTAGGGTGAGTCATAGTTCTGGGCATAGACGCCGCCAAGGGCCGGCAGAGCCGCCCGGGCTAAGACTGACTGGTCCACATGGTAGCTGCGGGTGGCATCCACGTCCAGCTCTTGCAGCAACAAAAAATCCGGCTTCTCCCCCACCGCCGCCGTCAGTGCGCCGGTGAGATTTTTTTGAACGGCCTCCTTGGAATAGGCCCGGGACTCTGTTCCGCCATCCATGAAAAAGCTGTAATCCGCGCTGTACGCGCCAAAGCCGACGTTGTAGGTGAGCAGGGTATAGTCCTGCCCGGTGACTGCCGCCGCTGTGGGATTGTTCTCCACAGACAGGGCAAGCCCATCCTCCAGGCGGTAATAGGTCAGGCAGGCGTAGGCCACATAGACCAGCGCAAGCACCAGAACCGCCGCTGCCAGGACGGCTGATACTTTCAGGATTTTTTTCATAAAATACCTCCACCGCTGTTTTTGCTATTGTAATGTCTGCTGAACAAACTTTTTGAGCAAATGTTGCTCTTTGGGCAAACACGCTTCGCAAAGTGCGTTTGTTCAGTGGACATGATTGTACCTCGCAGATGCCGCCGTTGCAAGCCGCCGTTGCAAGCCGCCGTTGCAAGCCCCCGTTGCAAGACCTTGCAAGACCGCAAATTTCGACTTGCAATCCGGGGGCAATGTTGGTAACATAGAGGTATCTGATTTTGTAGTGAGGTGAGCTTCTTTGGTGATTCATGAGTCTGCGGAGGATTATTTGGAGTCCATTTTGGTTTTGCAAAAACGCTTGGGCCAGGTGCGCTCCATCGACATTGTAAACGAACTGGGATATTCCAAGCCCAGCGTCAGCATCGCCATGAAGAAGCTGCGGGAAAACGGCTACATCACCATGGCCGCCGACGGCATCATCACACTGAATGCCAGCGGCTTGGAGATTGCCAGCAGTGTTTACGGCCGCCACACCACCATCACCCGCTTCTTTACCCTTCTGGGCGTTGCCCCGGATGTGGCCGCCGAGGACGCGTGCAAGGTGGAACACGATTTGAGCGACGAGACGTTCCGCAAAATCCAGGAATTCGTCAGGAAGCGTCCGGGGGAACCCGGGGATATTTGAGGACTCCCTGAAAATTGAGAACAAAAAAGCTGCCGATTGTCTGACAATCGGCAGCTTTTTTAGGCTTGCGTCTTAGGTTTTTTGGTGAAACGCCTGGATTTCCCGCTGCAATTTTTCGGGAATTTGAAGCAGCGCGTCGTTGGGATAGGCCAGATAAAAGCCCTGCAAATACTGCACACCGCAGGCGAGGAGCGTCTCCATTTCCTCTCGGGTTTCCACGCCCTCGCCAATCACCGCAATTTGGCAGCGCTTGGCGTAGTCCATGATATTGGTCACGATTTGACGGCGGTTTTCATCTTGGTTGACATTGCGCACGATGGTTTGGTCGATTTTGATATAATCCGGCGAGACGGAGAGGAGCGTTGCCTCGCCATTATAGCCGGAGCCAAAATCATCCAGCGCAATCTGCGCGTGCCAGTCCTGCACCACGGCATTCTTGGCCCGGGTCAGGTGACCGTCGGGCTTTTCCTCCTCCGTCAGCTCCACCACCACTCGGGAGAGATAGTCATGGTAGGCGGTTTCGATGATGCCCAGGTCGGCGCTTCCCAGCATCTGGTTGGGGATGGAGTTTAAAAACAGCTTCTCCCTCCCCCCTGCCGGGCTGCGGGCGGCGAAGGCCTCCAAGGCTTTAAACAGGGTCAGCCGCTCAATTTCATAGAGCTTGGACTGGGAGTGGGCCACCGCCAAAACATCCAGCGGCGAGGCAAACAGCGGGGAGGTGGGGCGCATCAGCGCCTCATAGGCAAATACAGCGCCGGTTTTGGCATCCACAATGGGCTGAAATTCATAGCGCACCATGCCGTCCTCAATCAGGTGGTTCAGCTCCTCCTTATTATTGAGCAGGAAGCTCTCCCGGTCGTAATTATCCTGATTGAACTCGGAAAAGCGGCCCTTGGTGGTGTGCTTTACCCGGTACATGGCAAAATCGGCATAGCGAATGAGTTGGTCAAAGGCAGTGGAATCCTTGGGATACCAGGCCACACCCGCCGACATACGCACCCGGGTCTTTGTGCCGTCGGGCAAATCCATCCGCGCCGTGCTCAAGTCCTTTTGAAGCGTCTCAATTTTATTCTGAATTTCAGCTCTGCTCCCGCCAAAGAGGAACACATAAAATTCGTCTCCCGACATTCTGCCCGTCAGCACCGTTTCACCGGTATGCCGGCGCAGCACCTCGCCGGTGCAGTGCAGATAGGCGTCGCCCAGGTCGTGCCCATAGGTATCGTTGATGTATTTCAAATTGTCCAAATCCATCATAATCATGGCGGCAATTTGGATGGATCCGCCGCTCATCAGGCCCTCAACACGCTCGTGAAAGGCCCTGCGGTTTTGAAGCATGGTGAGGGGATCGTAGTCCCGCTCATATTCCAATCGCTTGCGCTGCAATATTTCC
>JAVVPH010000019.1:0-12644 GCA_036655835.1 Oscillibacter sp. | reverse complement strand
TGCTTCCACCAGATTACCGTGGTCATGAGCGACCGGGGCATCCCCGCTACCTTCCGCAATATGCACTTCTTCGGCGAGCATACCTTCTCGTTCTACAACGCAAAAAATGAGCGGGTCTGGTGCAAATTCCACTTCAAGACCCAGCAGGGCATTAAAAACCTCAGCAATGAGGAGGCCGGAAAAATCAACGGCATGGACCGGGAATATCACGGCAAGGATTTGTACGAGGCCATTGAAAAGGGCGATTTCCCCAAGTGGACCATGTACGTCCAGATTATGACCGAGGAGCAGGCCAAGGCCCATTACGAAAATCCATTCGACATCACCAAAATTTGGCGGCATAAGGAATTCCCCCTCATCGAGGTGGGCGTGCTGGAGCTGAACCGCAACCCCGAAAACTACTTTGCCGAGGTGGAGCAATCCGCCTTCAGCCCCGCCCATGTGGTGCCGGGCATCGGCTTCTCGCCGGACCGTTTCCTCCAGGGCCGCCTCTTTGCCTACGGCGATGCCCAGCGCTATCGTCTGGGCGTGAACCACAATCTGATTCCCGTGAATCAGGCAAAGGTCCCCGTCAACGAGTATCATCGTGACGGTGCCATGCGTGTGGACGGCAACTACGGCGGAGCACCGGCATACAGCCCCAACAGCTACGGCGCATGGACCGCCCAGCCGGAGGTCATGGAGCCGCCCCTGGAGCTGGACGGCGCGATGTATCGCTACGATCCCAAGGACGACCCCACCGACGATTGCTTCCGTGCCGGCGGCGATTTGTGGCGGGTGCTCACCGAGGCGCAAAAGCAAATCCTGATTGACAACACCGCCGGGGACATTGCCCCCTGCACGGAGAACATCAAATACCGCCACGGCGCACATTGCTATCTGGCGGACGCGGAATATGGCCAGCGCTACGCCAAGGCCGCGGGACTGGATTTGGAAAAAATCAAGATGCTCTCCAAGCTGAATCATGAGGGACTGATCCAAGCGACCCTATGACCCGCACGCGGAATACGCCCCAGCGGGCGTTGGTTCTCCGCCTGGTTCAAAACAATCACAATCACCCCACGGCAGACGCGATTTACGAGGAGGCCCGGCAGCAGGACCCCCATATCAGCCGGGGCACGGTCTATCGCAACCTGAACCTGCTGGACGAGCTGGGGGAAATCCGCCGGCTCTCCATGCCCGGCGGGCCGGACCATTTTGACTATCAAATCGAGAATCACTACCATTTTTATTGCCGTAGCTGCGGCAAAACCGTGGATGCGGACCTCCCCTATGACGAGGCGCTGAACGCCGCCTCCGCCGGTCTGCCCGGTTATCGGACGGAGTGGCACCGCCTGATTTTGGTGGGCCTCTGTCCCGATTGCGGGGACTGAAACGGCAAATCCGCAGGTCCTTTGCCCGCGCCGAGAAATCGCATTTCCCGGCGCGGGCTGTTTTTCCCCATTGCGCGGCCCCGTCTGCGGTTTGCGGAATCGTATTTTCCGCATTTGCAGGTCCGTTATCCCAGAAAAAAAGGAGGGAAACACCCTGAAATCTGCCCTTTTGCTTATGGCGGGCTTTGCGCTGCTGCTGTTGGGCGGCATCGGATTGCTGCTGCCGGTGTGGCCCACCACGCCCTTTGTCATCTGCGCGGCAGGCTGCTTCACCGGCAGTCCCCGCATCCGCGCCGCCATGCTGAACATCCATTTTTTCCGGGAGCATATCGAAAATTACCAAAATCGCAGTGGCCTGTCCCGAAAAACCTTGGTTCGGAGCCTGCTGTTTCTCTGGGGGATGCTGCTGTTTTCCATCTGGAAAATGGAAGCCCTCTGGGTTACGGTGCTGTTGCCCCTGGTTGGCCTTGCGGTCACACTGCACCTTTGGCACATCGCCCATTGGAAGCCCAAAGCGGCCCCGGAGGCCTCCGCACCCCCTGATTGTCCACGGAACAAATGAAATTTGCGAATCGCGGTCGCCCAATCAGTCCGCAGGGCCTAACAAATTGTCTCACATACGCCAACAATCCCCGGCGGAGAATGTTCTCCGCCGGGGATTGTTTGTTTGTCCAGTTCGCCCCGGAGCGGCAAGCTGCAAGGACTGCCGCAGGGCCGCCGTAGCTGTGGGAAGAAAAAGCGTGACGAGGAAGCCTGCTTTATATTGCGCGAGGAAAATGGCCGCCGGTCACCGCAGTACGTCCAGCAAGGAGAGGTCGAAGCCGTGGTATTCCCGCTCCCGCAATAGTGCAATCACTTCCTCCAACCGGGGCAGTGAGGGCATGGCCCCCATCCGGGAGACGGTGATGGCGGCGGTGTGACTGGCAAAATACAGTGCCTGCTCCTGCCCAAGCCCCACCGTCAGCCCCACGCACAGCGCCCCCACAAAGGAGTCCCCGGCGGCGGTGGGATCCGCCACATGGTCCATTTTCACGCAGGGAATGTATCGGATGGCGTTGTCGCCCACCACGGCGGAGCCACAGCCCCCCAGGGTGATGATGACATTTTCCACACCCTTGGCCCACAGGGCGGCGGCGATGTGCTGCAAATCGTCCTGCTGAATGCACTGCTGATTCATCCGCAGAGGCAGCCCGGTTTCGGCGGCGGCCTCCTGCTCGTTGGGGGTGAGATAGGTGACAAGAGCCAGTAGCCGGTCGTCCAAATCCGTGGCGGGGGCGGGGTTCAGCATCACCGGGATGCCGGCGTCCTTGGCCCAGCCGGCCACCGCCAGATTCACCTCCAGCGGCACTTCCAACTGCAATAATACAATGTCGTATATAGCGATTTCCGCCTGAATCCAAGCCACCTCATCCACCCGCAGTGTGCGGTTCGCACCGGGGATCACCACGATGCGGTTTTGGGCGGAATGCTCCGTGACCTCCAACAGCACATGGCCCACGCCGGAGGTGACGCCACTGCGCACCAACACATGGGACACGTCCACCCCGGCCTCCCGGGGCGTGGCCAACAGCTCGCGGCCGAACAAATCGTCGCCCACGCAGCCCATCATGGTCACCTCCGCGCCCAGTCGGGCGCATTGCAGGGCCTGGTTGGCCCCCTTGCCGCCGGGAGCGGTGTGGAAGGCCTTTCCGTATACGGTTTGCCCGGCAGAGGGCACACGCTCGGTGGTGGCAATCACGTCCATAACAAAACTGCCAACCACTAAAATCTTCGGTTTCTTGTGCATATCAGAGGACACTCCTGTCAATCAAAGGTTTCATATGGTCCATTATACGGAATTTGGCAAAAAATACAAGTGATTTCGTGAAAATTATGAGAAAAACGATTAAATGCCTGAAAATCAAGCTGTTTTCTGGGATGAATCAACAAAAAAAGCACCGACTGCCGCAGCCGATGCTTTTTTTGCCCGACAAAATTCAGCTCCGATTCCCGGAATTGGTGGTGTCTTTTAATAGCACATCATGTGCGCCGCCCTCCACGATGGACACGGAGGAAACCAGCGTCAGCTTGGCCTTTTCCCGCAGCTCCGGGATGGTCAGCGCGCCGCAGTTGCACATGGTGGAGCGGATTTTCGCCAGGGTGGTGGCCATGCCGTCGCTCAGTGCGCCGGCGTAGGGGACGTAGGAATCCACGCCCTCTTCAAAGGACAGCTTCTTCGACCCGCCCAAATCGTAGCGTTGCCAATTTCTGGCCCGGGCGCTGCCCTCGCCCCAATATTCCTTCATATAGCTCCCGCCGATGAGCACCTTGCCGGTGGGGCTTTCGTCAAAGCGGGAGAAATACCGCCCCAGCATACAGAAATCCGCGCCCATGGCCATGGCCAAGGCCATGTGGTAATCCTGCACAATGCCGCCGTCGGCGCAAAGGGGGATATAGACCCCGGTTTCCTCAAAATACTTGTCCCGCTCCCGGGCCACGTCAATGACGGCGGTGGCCTGGCCCCGGCCGATGCCCTTGGTTTCCCGGGTGATGCAGATGGACCCGCCGCCGATGCCGATTTTCACAAAGTCCGCCCCGGCCTCCGCCAGAAAACGGAAGCCCTCGCCGTCCACCACGTTGCCGGCCCCCACCTTCACGCTGTCGCCGTAGGTGGACCGAACCCAGTCCAGCGTCAACTTTTGCCATTCGGAAAAGCCCTCGGAGGAGTCGATGACCAGCACGTCCGCCCCGGCCTCCACCAGTGCGGGAATCCGCTCCTTGTAGTCCCGGGTGTTGATGCCCGCGCCCACCACATAGCGCTTGTGGTCGTCCAAAAGCTCCAGGGGATTGCCCTTGTGGGTGTCGTAGTCCTTGCGGAACACAAAGGCCACCAGATGCCCCTGGGCGGAGACGATGGGCAGGGCGTTGAGCTTGCGGTCCCAAATAATGTCGTTGGCCTCCTTCAAGCTGATGCCCTCGGGGGCGTAAATCAGCCGTGCCATGGGGGTCATAAATTCGGCAATGGGGGTGCTGGGCTCCATGCGGCTCACCCGGTAATCCCGGCTGGTCACAAGGCCCAGCAGCTTTCCCGTGCCGGTGCCGTCGTCGGTGACGGCCATGGTGGAGTGGCCGGATCGCTCCTTCAGCGCCAGCACGTCCGCCAGCGTGTCCCCGATGCGCAGGTTGGAGTCGCTGAATACGAAGCCCGCCTTGTAATTTTTCACCTTGCGCACCATCTCCGCCTGCTCCGCGATGGGCTGGGAGACATAGATAAACGCGATGCCGCCCTCCCGGGCCAACCCGATGCCCATCTGTTCGCCGGATACGGCCTGCATCACAGCGGAAACCATGGGGACATGGATGGACAGAGGAGAGCTCTCGCCCCGGCGGAATTTTACCACCGGCGTCTCCAGTGAGACATTGGCGGGGGTGCACTGGGCGGAGGAGTATCCGGGTACCAGCAAATACTCGCTGAAGGTGCGGGAGGGTTCGTTAAAAAAGTATGCCATAGGCCACCTCTTTCAATGTGTTGATTTGCAATAGCTTACCACAATTCAGTGAAAAATCAAATCCGAAAATAATCCATAGCCCCGTCAAATAGCTGCAAATCGTACTGTCCGGGTACATTGGCATACAGCCCCGGCCCAATCCGCTCCGCATGGCCCATTTTTCCGAACACCCGCCCGTCGGGGGAGGTGATGCCCTCCACAGCCCAGACGGAGCCGTTGGGGTTGAACGCCACATCCATAGACGGCGTGCCGCTCAAATCCACATACTGGGTGGCAAGCTGTCCGTTTTCCGCCAGCTGTGCCAGCAAATCGGGATGGCAGAGGAACCGGCCCTCCCCGTGGGAGACAGGGACGCTGACCACATCGCCCACCTGCATCCGGGATAGCCAGGGCGAGCGGTTGGAGGCAATCCGGGTGCGGACAATTTTGGACTGGTGCCGCCCGATGACGTTGTACGTCAGGGTGGGACAGCTTTCGTCCGTGTCTCGAATTTCGCCGTAGGGCACCAGTCCCAGCTTGATCAGGGCCTGGAACCCGTTGCAAATGCCCAGCATCAGCCCGTCCCGCCGCTGCAGCAAATCGTGGGTGGCGTCGGCTGCCTGGGGACTGCGGAAAAAGGCGGTGATGAATTTGCCGGAGCCGTCCGGCTCGTCGCCGCCGGAAAAACCGCCGGGGAGGAAGATGATTTGGCTCTCCCGGGCCGCTTGGGCAAAGCGCTTGGCGGACTCCGCCACAGCCGCCGCGGAGCGGTTGTTCAGCACCAAAATTTCCGGGATCAGCCCCGCCCGCTCCACCGCCCGGGCGCTGTCATACTCGCAGTTGGTGCCGGGGAACACGGGAATCAAAACCCGGGGCTTCGCCACGCCGATTTTAGGCGCGGGATAGGAAAACGCCGGTGCCTCCAACAGGGGAATTTCGTCAGCCGCTGTGGGGGTCCGCACGGGGAAGATGTCCTCCAACGCACCGTCGTAGGGGACGGACAAGTCCGCCAGCGAAACAGTTTCTCCGCCCCAGGTCAACGCGCCGCTCTCGTCAATGGTTCCCAGGGTGACGCCGAGATGCAGCGGCTCCGTCTCCTCCAACAAAAAGCCCACGCTCCGCCGGGCAAACAGAGCCTCCACGGAAAAATTCTCGTCAAAGGCAAAGCCCAAGCCGTTGCCAAAGGCGGCTTTCATCACGGCGGGAGCGATACCGCCCCGGCCTACCACAGTGCAGCTTGCCACGGTTCCCGCCGCGATGGCGGCTTCCACCGCGTCCATGACGGCCCGGAGCTGTTGGGGATTGGGCAGGCCGCTTTCGTCGCAGTCCGCCTCGCAAAAGACCACTCTGCGCCCCGCCGCCTTGAACTCGGGGGAGAGGATGGCCCCGGTTTTGCCCAGGGACACGGCGAAGGACACCAGCGTGGGCGGCACGTCCAAATCGTTGAAGGAGCCGGACATGGAGTCCTTTCCGCCGATGGCGGCCACGGATAAATCCAGTTGGGCGGACAGCGCCCCCAGCAGAGCCGCCACGGGCTTGCCCCAGCGGCGGGGGTCGCTGCCCAGCTTTTCAAAATATTCCTGGAGGGTCAGCCAGCAGGCGCTCCGGGATCCGCCGGCGGCCACCACCTTCGCCACAGACTCCGCCACCGCCAGATAGGCCCCCCGGAAGGGGCTCTCCGTCATCACGTACGGGTCGCCGCCCCAGGCCATGATGGAACAGGTGGACGTCTCGTGGCCCAGTACGGGGAGCTTGGCCGCCATGGCCTGGGCCGGGGTTTTCTGATACCTTCCGCCAAAGGGCATCAGCACGCTGCCCGCGCCGATGGATGCGTCAAAGCGTTCGCCCAGGCCCTGTTGGGAGCAGAGGTTCAACTCTCCCGCGGCGGAGAGCAGGCGAGTTCGGAAGTCGCCAGAGCCGGCGGTTTTCTCGGGGAGCTGCCCCGCCTCCACCACCACAGAGGTGGACCGGGCCGCGCCGTTGGTGTCCAAAAAGGCCCGGCTCAAATCCGCCACCCGCTGACCGTTCCAGTCCATGGTCAGCCGCCCGGTATCGGTGACAGTGGCCACCACCGTGGCCTCCAAATTCTCCTCGTCGGCAATGCGGAGAAACGCCGCCGCGTCCCCGGCCTCCACCACCACGGCCATCCGCTCCTGAGACTCGGAAATGGCCAGCTCGGTGGCGTCCAGACCCTCGTATTTTTTGGTGACTCGGTTTAAATCAATGGCCAGAGATTCCGCCAGCTCGCCCACGGCAACGCTGACGCCCCCGGCACCGAAATCGTTGCAGCGCTTGATCAGCCTCACGGCCTCGCCGTGGCGGAACAGCCGCTGGAGCTTCCGCTCCTCCGGCGCGTTGCCCTTTTGCACCTCGGCGGAGCAGGTGGAAACCGACTGGGCGTCGTGGGACTTGGAGGAGCCGGTGGCTCCGCCGCAGCCGTCCCGCCCGGTGCGTCCGCCCACTAAAATCACCACGTCCCCGGGAGTGGGCGTTTCCCGCCGGACATTGCCCGCCGGTACTGCCCCCACCACCGCGCCGATTTCCAGACGCTTGGCGGCGTAGCCGGGGTGGTAAATTTCCTCCACCAGGCCGGTGGCCAGACCGATTTGGTTGCCGTAGGAGCTGTATCCCTGGGCCGCCGCCTGGACGATTTTGCGCTGGGGCAGCTTCCCCGGCAGGGTCTGGTCAATGGGTGTGCGGGGGTCCGCCGCGCCGGTGACGCGCATGGCCTGATACACGTAGCCCCGGCCCGCCAAGGGGTCCCGGATGGACCCGCCGATGCAGGTGGCCGCCCCGCCGAAGGGTTCAATCTCCGTGGGGTGGTTGTGGGTTTCATTTTTAAAAAGCAGCAGCCAGGGCTTTTCCACGCCGTCCTCGTCCACGGAAATTTTCACGGTGCAGGCGTTGATTTCCTCGCTCTCGTCCAAATTGCGCAGTGCCCCGGTCATCTTCAAATATTTCGCGCCCCGGGTGCCCATGTCCATCAAGGTGATGGGCTTGCTTCCGGCCTTGGTGTCCTCCCGAATTTGCAGATAGCGGGCATAGGCCGCCTCCGCCCGGGGGTCCTCAAAACGAAGCTCCGCCAGGGTGGTGCCAAAGGTGGTGTGGCGGCAGTGGTCGGACCAATAGGTGTCCAAAATCCGCAGCTCGGTGAGGGTGGGGTCCCGCTGTTCCTCGGCAAAATAACTGCGGCAGCAGCGCAAATCCCCCAAATCCATGGCCAGCCCGTATTGCCCGATGAGGCCGCTCAGCCCGGTGTCGTTCATGGCGAAAAACCCGGTCAGCACAGCGGGGGGGAGGGGCTGCTCCACGTCCATCGCCAGGGAGACGGCGGATTCCAGCGCGGCCTCCCGGGCCTCCACGGGGTTGATGACGTAGCCCTTCACCCGGGCAATTTCGGCCTGGGACAGGGTCCCGCTCAGCAGATAGACCTTCGCCGTGCGGACGGTGGGCCGGTCGCCCTGGGTCAAAAGCTGAATGCACTGGGCGGCGGAATCCGCCCGCTGGTCAAATTGTCCCGGCAGATATTCCACGGCAAACACCGCGTCCCCGCCGGTGGGCAGTGCGGCGGATACCTGGTCCAGCTGCGGCTCGGAAAAAACCGCGCCCACACAGCGGGCGAAGGCCGCCTGGTCCAGACCCTCCACGTCGTAGCGATTGACCACGCGCAGCTCGGTCAAATTTTTCAGCCCCAGCAGGCCTTGCAATTCCCCTAAAAGCCCGGCTGCCTCCTGGCGCAGAGCCGGCTTTTTTTCCACATAAATTCGACGTACCATATTTATTTCTCCCCTATCCGCAGCGCCCGCTGCCCAATGTCCCGGCGCAAGAAGCTACCCTGAAAACCCACGGTTCCGGCGGCGATATAGGCCCGCTCCACGGCCTGAGCCAGCGTGGGTGCCGTGGCGGTGATGCCCAGCACCCGCCCGCCGTGGGTCACTAATTTCCCGTCCTGCAAGGCCGTCCCCGCGTGGTAGCAGACGGCTCCCTCCGGCAGGGCGGCGGGGAAGAAAATTTCCCTGCCCACGCTGTACTGCCCGGGGTAGCCCCCGGAGGCCAGCACCACGCAGGCCGCCGCGCCGTCATGCCATTCCAGGGTCAAATCCGCCAGCGTCTCCCGCTCCACCGCCTGCATCACCGTCAGCAAATCGGTTTTCAGCAGGGGCAATACCACCTGCGTCTCCGGGTCGCCAAAGCGGCAGTTGTACTCAATCACCTTGGGCCCTTGGGCCGTCACCATCAGGCCGAAATATAAACAGCCCTTGAAGGGACAGCCCTCCTGTCGCATCGCCGCCAGAGTGGGCAGAAAAATCGTCTCCATGCACTGCGCCGCAATGGCTTTTGTGTAGCAGGGATTGGGGGCGATGGCCCCCATGCCGCCGGTGTTGGGGCCGGTGTCGCCGTCCTCGGCCCGCTTGTGGTCCATGGCGGATACCATGGGCGCGATGGCGGTGCCGTCGGTAAAGGCCAGTACAGACACCTCCGGCCCGGTGAGAAATTCCTCAATCACAATCTCGTTGCCCGACGCGCCGAATACCTTGTCCTCCATGATGGACTGCACGGCGGCCTCCGCCTCGGCAAAATTTTGGGGAATCACCACGCCCTTGCCCAGGGCCAGACCGTCGGCCTTGATGACAATGGGAAATTGGGCGGCGCGGAGATAGTCCAGCGCCTCCCCCGGGGCGGAAAACACCTCGTAGGAGGCGGTGGGGATGCCGTATTTTTTCATTAAATTTTTGGAGAACACCTTGCTGCTCTCAATGCGGGCGGCCTTGGCCTCCGGCCCGAAGCAGGGGATGCCCAGGGCGTGGAGACGGTCCACACAGCCCAGGGCCAGCGGGTCGTCCGGTGCCACCACGGCAAAATCGATGGCGTGGCTTTGGGCAAAGGCGGCAATCCCTGCCAGATCCTTGGCGGCAATGTCCACGCAAACCGCGTCGGCGGCGATGCCGCCGTTGCCCGGCAGGGCGTAAATCTCCGTCACCGCCGGGTTTTCCCGCAGTTTTTTGATGATGGCGTGTTCGCGGCCCCCGCCGCCTACAACCAGTAGCTTCATAGCTGTCCTCCCCAGATTGTTTCGGTTCCGAATTGCGGCTTGCCTCCGAAAAAAGCAAGGGCAATGCGGCCCGTCAAAGGCTGTATCAGAAAATTTTCCCTCGCCGCCTTGACTGCGCGCGAGGGTTCCAAGGCCGGCGCGCTCCCGGCAGGATTGCGCGTCCCGAAAGATGCACTCAGTGGTGGAAAAGCCGCATTCCCGTAAAGGCCATCACCATGCCGTATTTGTCGGCGGTGGCAATCACATGGTCGTCCCGGATGCTGCCGCCGGGCTGTACAATGAAGGCGGTCCCGGATTTTTTTGCCCGCTCCACGTTGTCCCCAAAGGGGAAAAACGCGTCGGAGCCCACGGTCACGCCGCTCTGGGTGGCAATCCAGGCCCTCCGGGCCTCCCGGGTCAACGGCGCGGGCTTTACGGAAAAGCTCTGCTGCCACACGCCCTCCGCCAGCAAATCCTCATACTCGTCAGAGGTGTAGAGGTCAATGGCATTGTCCCGGTCCGGACGGCGGATGCCCGGGATAAATTGCAGGCCCAGCACCTGAGGATGCTGCCGCAAAAACCACTTGTCCGCCTTGTCGCCCGCCAGGCGCGTGCAGTGGATGCGGCTCTGCTGACCCGCGCCCACGCCGATGGCCTGCCCGTCCTTCACGTAGCACACGGAGTTGGACTGGGTGTATTTCAGGGTGATGAGGGCCACCATCATGTCGATTTTGGCCTGCTCCGGCAGGTGATGATTTTCCGTCACCAGATTTTCCAGCAGCTGCCCGTCGATTTTAAATTCGTTGCGCCCCTGCTCAAAGGTCACGCCGAACACGTCCTTGCACTCCCGGGGGGCGGGGATATAGGCCGGGTCGATCTCCACCACGTTGTACCCGCCCTTTTTCTTGCTTTTCAAAATTTCCAAGGCCTCGTCGCTGTATCCCGGGGCGATGATGCCGTCGGACACCTCGTCCTTCAAATACGCGGCAGTGGCCGCGTCGCACACGTCGGAAAGTGCCGCCCAGTCGCCGTAAGAGCACAGCCGGTCGGCCCCTCGGGCGCGGATATAGGCGCAGGCGATGGGGGAGAGCGCCGCCTGCTCGTCGACAAAATACAGTTGCTTTTCAATGTCACTCAGGGGCAGTCCCACGGCGGCCCCGGCGGGGGAGACGTGCTTAAAGGACGCGGCGGCGGGCAGTCCCGTCGCCTCCTTCAATTCCCGCACCAGCTGCCAGGAATTCAGCGCGTCCATAAAATTGATGTAGCCGGGCTTGCCGTTGCGCACCGTAATGGGCAGTTGGTCGCCGTTTTTCATCAAAATGCGGGCGGGCTTTTGATTGGGGTTGCAGCCGTATTTTAATTCCAGTTCGTTCATATGCGTTCTCCTTCTGAAATTTGTTTACATAACATTTCAACCGCTTGGGGGAGCAGCACCCATTCGGCCTGCTCCATCACCCGGCGCTGCAAAATTTCCGCCGTGTCGTCTGGAAAAATTTCCACGGCCCTTTGCAGCAAAATTTTGCCGCCGTCGGGAATTTCGTTCACCAGATGTACCGTCGCCCCTGTGACCTTCACCCCCCGCTTCAAAGCCGCCTCATGGACCTTCAGTCCGTAGAAGCCCTTGCCGCAAAAGGCGGGGATCAAGGAGGGGTGGACGTTGACGATGCGCTCCGGCCACTGCTGCACAAAGTCTTGGGAGAGAATGGAGAGAAATCCCGCCAGCACAATCAGGTCCACCCGGTGGTCCATTAGTTTCCGGGAGAGCTTCGCCTCAAATTCCGCCTGGGTGGTCCGGGGAATCACGCAGCTGTCCACCCCGTGATTTTTCGCCCGCTCCAAGGCGTAGGCGTTGGGATTGGCGGAGACTACCAGGGCGATTTCCCCGTGGGGAAGGGCCCCGTTTTCCTGGGCCTGAAACAGGGCTTCCAAATTGGTTCCGCCGCCGGAAACCAACACACAAATGGTTGCCTTACTTAACATAATATAACTCGCTCATCCCCCGCCACAATCTCGCCCACGGCGTAGGCGGCGCAGTGCTCCGCCTGCAGCGCGGCGATGGCGCGGTCCGCGTCCTCCTGGGCCACGATGACGGTCATGCCCACACCCATGTTGTAGGTGTTGAACATATCCCGCTCCGGGATATTCCCCAGCCGCTGGAGCATGGCGAAAATAGGCGGCGTTTGCACGGCGTTTCGCGCAATTTTCGCCGTCAAGCCCTCCGGCAGACAGCGGGGCAGATTCTCAAAAAATCCGCCGCCGGTGATGTGGCTCACGCCCTTCACCGTCACGGCGTCCATGCAGGAGAGCACCGGCTTCACATAGATGCGGGTGGGGGTCAGCAGGGCCTCCCCCACGGTCATGCCCAGCTCGTCGGAGTAGAGACTCAAATCGGCGTGCTCCACGTCAAACACCTTGCGCACCAAGGAAAAACCGTTGGAGTGGATGCCGGAGGAGGGCAGGGCCAAAATCACGTCCCCGGGGCGCATCCGGCTGTGGTCAATCACCTTGGGCTTGTCCACGATCCCCACGGAAAAGCCCGCCAAGTCGTACTCATTTTCCGGGTAAAAGCCCGGCATTTCGGCGGTTTCTCCGCCGATAAGGGCACAGCCCGCCTGGACACAGCCCTCCGCCACGCCGGAGACCAGCGCCGCCACCTTTTCCGGCACATTTTTCCCCAGTGCGATGTAATCCAGGAAAAACAGGGGCTTTGCCCCGGCGCAGATGATGTCGTTGACGCACATGGCCACGCAGTCGATGCCCACGGTGTCGTGC
>JAVVPH010000018.1:0-12999 GCA_036655835.1 Oscillibacter sp. | reverse complement strand
CGAAAATGAAGCTGGCGACGGCGGAGCAGATGCGCAAGATGGATCGCAAGGCCATTGAGGAGCGGGGGATTTCGTCCCTGGACTTGATGGACCGGGCAGCGGAGGGCGTGGCGGAGGCGGCGTTGGGGCTGCTGGGGAAGCGATATGGAAAGTGCCGGGCGGCGGTGTTTTGCGGCAGCGGAAACAACGGCGGGGACGGCATCGCCGCGGCGCGGCTGCTGTTTTTAAAGGGCGTGCAGGTGCGGGCCTTTTTGCTGGGGGAGTACCAGCGCATGACCCCCGACGCGTTGGCGGAGACGGGGCGGCTGTCCGAGTGCGGGGTTGAACTGGAGGTCTTTGACGGCGACAGCGAGGAGCAAAAACGCTGGACCATGGGGGCGGACGTGTGCGTGGATGCGCTGTTTGGCGTGGGACTTTCCCGGGAAATCCCCCCGGATTCGCCCTTTGCCACCGCCATCGGATGGATGAACGAGACGGCGGCTGCCGTGGTGGCGGCGGACCTGCCCAGCGGGGTGGAGGCGGACACGGGACGGGTTTTAGGCCTTGGGGTCAAGGCTGACAAGACCATTACCTTTACACTGCCAAAACCGGGGCATTTCGTGGGGGACGGCGGGCTGCTGTCCGGCCAGGTGACGGTATGGGACATCGGGATTCCCCCGGATTTGGCGGGGGCGCTTCCCTGCGCCGCCCAGACCGTGGACAGGGACTTTGCCGCCTGGGCCTTGCCCAAACGGCGCGAGGACGGACACAAGGGAAATTTTGGAAAAATTTTGGTGGTGGGCGGCAGTGTGGGCTACACCGGCGCGCCCTATCTGACGGCAAGCGCCGCCCTGCGCTGTGGCAGTGGACTGGTGTATTTGGGGGTGCCGGAGGCTATTTGGGCCGTGGAGGCGGTGAAGTGCGGCTCCGCCATGCCCTTCCCCCTGCCGGGGAAAGATGGGATGTTAAGCGAAAACGCTTTACAAAAAATTGAGGAGCGATTGGAAAGCTGCGACGTGCTGGCTCTGGGGCCGGGACTGGGGCGGAGCGAGGAAACAACCCAATTGGTGTGCGCACTGCTGCGGCGGACGGAAAAGCCGGTGGTTTTGGACGCGGACGGTATCAACGCGCTGGAAACGCATATAGATGTGTTGGACGCGCGGCGGGGCCGGGTCACTATTTTAACGCCCCATGACGGGGAATTTGCCCGGCTGTCCAGTGGACTGTCCGGCGGGGACCGCCTGGGCACGGCCCGGAAATTTGCGGGGGACCACGGCTGTGTGCTGGTGCTGAAGGGGCATCGCAGTTTGATTGCCACGCCGGAGGGAAACGTGCTGGTGAATACCACCGGCAACTCCGCCCTGGCCAAGGGCGGCAGCGGCGACGTGCTGACGGGGCTGATTGCGTCCCTTCTGGGGCAGGGCGCCACGGCGGCAGCGGCGGCGGGCTGTGGAGTTTGGCTCCATGGACGCTGCGGGGAAGTGGCGGCGGAGCGGCTCACCGAGTACGGCGTGGGGCCGGAGGATGTGATTGCGGCGCTGCCGGAGGTTTTGAAATCCATTTTATAAACGGAGGTTTTTGCGGTGCGCGGAGGAAAATGCGTACCAATGATAACCCTTCTGCTCCTGCTGTCCGCTTGCGGCGGCGGGGAGAAGGCCGACGACGCGGCGGCGCTGCGGGACCCCTATCACGACATGGCCGGCGCGGTGATGGAGGCGGAGATTGCCTGCATACAGGGTGAAGCGGAAATGCTTTACACCATGCGATGTGAGTACACTCCAGAGGGGAACAGCACCGTGGAGCTGTTGGCACCGGAGACGGTGGCGGGGGTGCGGGCGATACTGAGCGGGGAGACGATGGCCCTGGAATATGAGGGCCTCTGCCTAAACGCCGGGACACGCAGCGACGAGGAAATCAGTCCGGCGGCCTGCCTGCCCCGGCTGATGAGCGCCCTGCGGGACGGCTGGCTGTTGGAGGAGAATCAGGAGACTTGGACGGAGATCCCCTGCCTGCGGCTGACGGTGGACCAATCGGGCTTGCAGGACGGGAAAATCGTGTCCACCCTCTGGCTGCGCCTGGACGACGGAAAGCCCCTCCGGGGAGAAATTTCGGTGGATGGGGAGGAAATTTTAACGGCGGAGTTTACGCGTTTCGAATTTTATGATACAATTTCAAAAGAGGAAAATCCACCGGAAACACCCGGCGAAACGGTTGAGAGAAAGTGAAGCTTTACAATGGAAAAAATATTAGAGCGGACCTGGGCGGAAATTGATTTGGATGCCCTGGCTCACAATTATCGCGTGCTGCGAGAGCGGGCGGGCCGAGAGGCGAAGTTTTTGGCGGTGGTGAAGGCGGACGCGTATGGCCACGGCGCGGTGCGGGTGGCGCGGAAGCTGGAGACGCTGGGGGCGGAGTATCTGGGCGTGTCCAATTTGGAGGAGGCGCAGGAGCTGCGGCTCAACGGCGTGACCCTGCCCATTTTACTGCTGGGGTACACCCCGGCGGAGATGACAAAATCCCTCATCCGCTACGATGTCACCCAGGATGTGCCCTCTCTGGAGGCGGCCCGGGCCTACTCCCGCGAGGCGGTGGCGGCGGGGAAAACACTGCGGGTACACTTAAAACTGGACACCGGCATGGGCCGTCTGGGCTTTCAGTGCGACGAGGCGCATTTTGCCGCCAGCCGGGCGGAAATTTTGGAGGCCTTGACTCTGCCGGGACTGGACTTTGAGGGCGTTTTCATGCACTTTTGCGTGGCTGACGAACCGGAGAACGGGGAGAGCCGAGCTTTTACCGTCTTACAGCACCAACGCTTTGCGCGGATGGTGGAGGAGGTGGAGCGGCAGGCGGGGATGCGATTTGCAATTCACCACTGCTGCAACAGCGGCGGCGTGGCCTACTACCCGGAATTTGCCTGGGATATGTGCCGCCCCGGCGTGTTGCTCTACGGCGCGGAGCCCATGTCCAAGACCTTGGGATTGAAGCCGGTGATGACGCTGAAGGCGGTTATCGGCCCGGTGAAAACCTATGGGCCGGAGACCTCGGTGAGCTACGGGCGGACCTATTTTACAGAGGGGGAGCGGCGCATCGGCGTGCTGCCCATCGGCTACGCCGACGGCTTGCAGCGGGTGCTCTCCAACCGCTGGGCGGTGCGGACCCGGGACGGCTTTGCGCCCATTCGGGGCCGGATCTGCATGGATATGTGCATGGTGGATTTGACGGAGCTGCCCGGCATTTCAAGCGGCGACGAGGCGGAGATTTTCGGCGTGGGAAATCCCATTGAGGCCATGGCGGAGACGGCGGGGACAATTACCTACGAACTGCTGTGCGGCGTCTCCAAGCGGGTGCCTCGGGTGTATTTGGAGCAGGGCGAGGTTGTGGACAGGAATTTACAGCTTTTATTTTGATCGACACCGGTCGCACTTTGCACCCCCACCACGCATAGAATAGAGCGGGCACGGATGCCGGAATTTTGCACCTTTGACAAAGTATAAATTCCGTAACTGCGTGGGAGAATGAGAGTGGCCTCACCGAGACGAGAAACAAGTTCGGTGACGGGTACTTCTTTCGGCGGAGTGTGAACTTTGTGGATACGAGTGTCAAGCGCGGCGATATTTACTATGCCGACCTCTCCCCGGTGGTGGGCAGCGAGCAAGGCGGCATCCGGCCGGTTCTGATTGTTCAGAACGACACCGGAAACCGTTACAGCCCCACCGTGATCGCGGCGGCCATTACCTCCCAGACCGGGAAGGCAAAGCTGCCGACACATATCGAGTTGCCCGTGGACCAAAGCTGCGGGCTGACCCGGGACTCCGTGGTCCTATTGGAGCAGGTGCGCACCTTGGATAAAAAGCGCCTGCGGGAACGGATGGGCCATGTGGAGGAACGTGTGATGGAACGAGTCGACACAGCGATTGCGGTCAGCTTTGGCCTGCCGCACGACCAGTTGGTTTGACCGTCTCCCCTGAAAAGCTTGGGAGGGCCTACTTTTCAGGGGAGCTCTTGGCGCAGGATGTAAAAGGAGATAGAGATGAAGAAAAACAGATGGGTATTGCGGGCGGCGGGTTTGATGGCCCTGTGCATCGTGGCGAATGTGACCATTTCTCTGGCGGCGGAGGTGGGTTCCTCCGAGGACCCGCTGGTGACGCTGAGCTATTTGAACGAGACATATCTCACGCAGATCTTGAAAAAAGTGGACGAGAAGCTGGCGGTCCGCAACGCGGACATTGTCCGCCAACTGGGGGGAAGCGGCTCCGGCGGCGGCACCGCCACGGATACCTTCGCCGTGGCGACCCTCACCAAGGGACAAACCCTCACCGGGGACATCGGCTGCGAGGTCATGCTCCGGGTGGGCAGCGCTGTTTGCGTCTCGCCGTCCAATCCCGGGCTGATTGACGAGAGCAGCGGCGGCACCCTGAACGGCGGCGGCGCACTGACCCAGAATCACCTGTATATGATGACCATTGAGGGGCGCGGCGTGAAGGCCACAGCCGCCACCGTCAAGGTTTTGGTGCGGGGGAGCTACACCATCGCGTAAAGCGCGGATTTTCTGCGGGACAGCAGGCGTTGACCCGGGGAGCGTATCATCGGGCGAGTTTCTATGGGGAGGGGACAGCGGCCCGGGGAGAGCGGAACAGAGAGCGGCTTCGCCGGATACTCCCTCTGTGTGGACATTGACCCGGGGAGATGCCAAAACTGCATACATAAACCGATACCGCTTGCGCATAGAATGGCGCAAGCGGTATTTTTGCTGGATGGGAGGCAGGGAAATGGACAAGTTTCCACTGTTTTTGGACGGAAAAAGCGCAGGGGAATTGACAGAGGAGAAAGAGGCGCTGTACACCTGGTTTGAGGCCCGCTGCCGCTTGCCGGAGGAGGGGCTTTGGTGCGCGTGGGCGGTGGGGGCGGCGGGAGAGCTACGGTTGGGGGTGCTGGAGCCGACGGGGGAGCGGGCCGTCATTCGGCGGCGGTTTTCCCGGCGAATGACGGAGCCCCTGGGGCCGCTGCTGCGGGGGGAGGCCCGGCCGCTCTCCGCCGGCGCGGCGGACTGGAAAGCTGTGGCCCACCCGGAGGAGCTGTTCCGCACGCCCTTTTTGCGACAACAGCTCCGGGGCGCGGCGGGAGCGCTGGTCCGGGAGACGGCGGAGGGGCGTTTCCTGGCCCTGCCCTGGGACCCCCGGCGGCCATTTTTTCTGACGGGGCTGTTTTGCTTCACCCGGGTACAGCGTATCGGCGGGCGGGAGTACGGGGTGTTTGCCTTTGACCGGGGGGAAAGACCCCTGTTTCCGTGAAAAGAGAAAAAGGAAAAGGGAAAAAAGAGACGGGACAAGCGAAATTTTGTAAAAATCCATATACCATATCTGGTATGTTTATGGTACAATCGCTGTAATTGTAGGCAAGTGCTTGCAAAACACCGGAGATACAGAGAAAACGCCGCCCAAAGGGACGGCGAAACATTGGGAGGTTGCTTTATGAAATGTCCTTTTTGCGGTTTTTCCGAGAGTAAGGTCGTGGATTCCCGCCCTGCCGACGAGGGCAGCAGCATCCGGCGGCGCAGAGAGTGCCTTTCCTGCGTCAAGCGCTTTACCACCTATGAGACGGTGGAAAGTCTGCCCATGGTGGTGGTGAAAAAGGACGGCAGCCGCCAGAGCTTTGACCGGCAGAAGGTTCTCTCCGGCATGATTCGCGCCTGCGAGAAACGGCCTGTGCCGCTGGCAGAGCTGGAGGAGATTGCCGCCGACATTGAACAGGATTTGCAAAACTCCATGGAGCGGGAAATCAGCACGGAATCCATCGGCGAAAAGGTGATGGACCGACTGAAAAACGTGGACCAGGTGGCCTACGTCCGCTTTGCCTCCGTCTATCGCCAATTCAAGGATATTGACACGTTTATGTCAGAGTTGAACAAGCTTTTATCCGACAAGATATAAACCTTTACACCGCTGATATTACAACGTGTTTTTCAGGGTGAAGCGCTCCATCTCTGCCAGCAGCCCCAGAGCGTTTTCCAGCTCTGCCAGCTCCGCTGTCAGCTCTGGGAAATTCTCCGTTTCGGCAAAGGCCGCCGCCCGGCGATACAGGGCTTCCGCCCGGTCCACGGCATCGTGGGCGATGACAATGTGGAGATAGGTTTGTTGGGCGGACCAATCGGCGTAGCCGCGTTCCAACTGGCGGCGGGCGGCGGGCCAGCAGTCGGCGCGGGCCAGCGTATCCACCTGGCGGAGCTGCTGCGTCAACTCCGCCGTCTGCGCGGTGATGGCGCGGCTGTTCCAAAGGCAGAGCGACAGCAGCACCAGCAGTACCAAGACCGGGGGCACGTAGGCTTTCCATTTCATAACGGCTCCTTTTTAATGTAAAAAAGAACGTTTTGTTGGTCCAGCGTAAGGAGAAAGACCTCGCCGGGCCGGGAAAAATGACGCAGGGCCAACTGCTCCCCCAGCCAGACCTCGTCGTGTCCGCAGGCCCGCAAATTGGCGCTGAGCACCCGCCCGTCGTTGATGAGAACGATGGGCAGTGTCACATCCTCCGCCACCTCCAGTTTTAACTGGCGGGCGGTGGGGGATTGTTCTTTTGCCCAGGGCAGAACGGAGAGCTGGCCGGAATTTTCCAGCACGGCGTATTTGACCGAGGCGATGGAGCTGTATCCCTGCCCCCGCAGCTCCTCTAGCAGCTCGTCCAGGGTGAAGCGATTGCGCCGCATGGCGGCTTGCTGGACCACGCCCTCCCGGATGAGCAGGGTGGGGACGCCGCAGGCCAGGGCGCGAAAACGCAGACTGTGCAGGGAGCATTGGGACAGCAGCAGGGACAGGGCCAACAGCGTGAGTATGGGGACAACACCCGCCAACAGCGGGATGCCGAAGTCCTGCATGGGGACGGTGGCCAGGTCTGAGAGCATCATGGTCAGCACCAGCTCCCCCGGCTCCAATTCGCCGATTTGGCGTTTGCCCATCAGCCGCAGGCCGGTCATGATTAGAAAATAGAGAATGATGGTACGGACAAAGGCGGTCATCATGGCGGAATCCCTCCCGGGAATAGTATCCGCCGGTGGGCGCAATTTATACAGGATAGTACCCGCAAGGGTTTATCATAGAGACGCAGGAACGAAGGGAGTTATGGGGCAACCCATCATAAGCGCCAGCGCCTCCGCACAGCGGAGGACGACGAGGGGAAGAGAGTATCGAGGATTTCGGCGGGAGCTCTTCCGTGCCCACGGGTGCGTGACACAAGCTGACAAATATGCGGGCAACCGCAAAACAGAGAGGCTGTGACCGTGGTAAAAGCGACAAATGACTGCGCGTTTGTTCTTTTGATTGGGAGCGTTTGCATTTTTCCGGAAACGCTCCGGCAGTGCCATCGGGGCAAAAAGAGGTCCCTTGGACTGCGCATTTAAAATATCAGGAGGACGCATTAAATTTATGTGTGGAATTATTGGATACGTGGGCCGCGAACAGGCGGCTCCGATTTTGCTGGACGGCTTGGAGCGCATGGAGTACCGGGGCTACGATTCCGCCGGTGTGGCGGTGCGCTCGGAGACGCTGGGCCTGCAAGTGCGCAAGGCCAAGGGGCGGCTGAAAAATTTGGACGCCCTCATCCACGGCGGCGCGGATTTACAGGGGACCCTGGGCATCGGCCACACCCGCTGGGCCACCCACGGCGAACCCTCTGACGTCAACGCCCATCCCCACATCAGCGAGGATGGCAGCATCGCCCTAGTCCACAACGGCATCATTGAAAATTACATGGAAATCAAGGAATCTCTGCAAAAAAAAGGCACCACCTTTACCTCCGACACGGACTCCGAGGTGGTGGCGCAGCTATTGGAATTTTATTACCGGGAATGCGGGAATATGCTGGAATCCGTGTCCCGCACCATCCACCGCATTGAGGGGTCCTACGCCCTGGGCATTATCTGCGCGGACTATCCCAACGCCCTGATCGCCGCCCGAAAGGACAGCCCGCTGGTACTGGGCTACGGCGAGAACGGGAATTTCATCGCCTCCGACGTGACGGCGGTGATCAAATACACCCGGCAGGTGGCCTACATGGACGACGGCGACGTGGCGGTGATAACAGGGGACAGCATCGACGTGTTCAACAGCGAGTTGGAGCCGCTGGAAAAGACCCGCTGTCTGGTGGACTGGGACATCACCTCCGCCGAAAAGGGCGGCTATGAGCATTTTATGTTCAAGGAAATCATGGAGCAGCCCGAGGCCATCCGCAAAACCGTGTCCCCCCGCATCCGGGAGGGCCGGGTGGTGCTGGACGAACTGCACCTGACAAAGGACTATATTTCGGCGGTTTCCCGCATCTATATCATCGCCTGCGGGTCCTCTTACCATGTGGGCATGGTGTGCAAGTACAACTGGGAAAAATTGCTCCGCCGCCCGGTGGAGGTGGTGCTGGCCTCGGAATTTCGCTACTGCGACCCACTGGTGGACGAACACACGCTGGTACTGGTCATCAGCCAGTCCGGCGAGACACTGGACACCATGGCCGCCATGCGGGAGGCCAAGCGCCGGGGCGCCCGGACGCTGGCGGTGGTGAATGTGGTGGGCTCCTCCATCGCCCGGGAGGCGGACGACGTGCTGTACACCTGGGCCGGGCCGGAAATCGCCGTGGCCACCACCAAGGCCTATTCCACCCAATTGGCGCTGCTGGATTTGGTGGGGCTGTACCTGGGGGATTTACTGGGGACGGTGGACTCGGCGGAATACAGCGAAATTCTGCGGGAGATGGACGCGCTGCCGGGGAAGATGAGCACATGGCTGGAACACACGGAGGAGGTGCAGTATCTGGCCTCCCGGTATTTTAACCACAATTCCATTTTCTTCATCGGACGGAATCTGGACTACGCCATGGGGCTGGAAGGCTCTTTGAAATTGAAGGAAATTTCCTATATCCACTCGGAGGCCTACGCCTCCGGCGAACTCAAGCACGGCACCATCTCCCTCATCGAGCCGGGCACCCTGGTGGTGGCCCTGGCGACCTATGCGCCGCTGTTTGACAAGGCCATGAGCAACGTGGTGGAGGTCAAGGCCCGGGGGGCGGAGGTACTGGCGCTGACCTGCCAGGAATTTGTGGAACGAATGAGCGCCACCGCCAACGGCATCCTTGCCGTGCCCAGCACCCATCCCATGCTCCAGCCGTCCCTGGGGGTGGTGCCGCTGCAGCTGTTTGCCTACTACGTGGCGCTGCAACGGGGCTGTGACATTGACAAGCCCCGGAATCTGGCCAAGAGTGTGACGGTGGAATAAGGGAAAAATCAGGGGATTTTTTGCAATTTATGACAAAGCGCGGGCGGGTGGATACAATCCGCCCGCCCACTTTTTTAGGCAATGCCGCGCTTAGAATTACGCGGTGCTACCCTTATTTCCCGTAGGGTTGCTTCTGATCGCTCAGACCCACCAAATAGTCTACGCTGGTTTTGTAATACTGGGCGAGCTTGATGAGGGAAAGACTGGGAATATCCAAAACGCCGCTTTCATAGCGGGAATACGTGGTCTGACTGACGTGCAGTAATTCTGCAAGCGTTTGCTGTGTTAAATCGTTGTCCTCGCGCAAATCTCTTATGTGCTGATACACAAGCATCACCTCGAGGATATTGTATGTTATGCGATAATTGCCTATTGACTTTAATGCGAAAAACGCATAGAGTGAGCTGGGGGTGATGAAATGCCGGACTACAAGGCGCTATATCTGGAACTATTTCGGGCCACGGAGCAGGCAATCAATATCCTGATTGATACACAGCGGGACTGCGAGGAACGATATTGCAGTGAGACAGAGGACGCGGACGGGGAGTGAGATTCCCTGCCCGCGTCGTTTGCGTTTTGCGGCGGTTTCCCTTCTTTAATTGGAAAAGGAAAAAATCAGCGGAACAACGAAAATTTTGAAGGTACTTTGTGCAACTAGCAAATTTTGTGCCACAATGTTGATAGATTCCCCAAAACGTGCTATCCTAAAAGAACGAAAATCGTCGCAAAAGGGCGATACGCCATTGCAGTGCGTGGGGCGCACACCCCGCCCACAGCGATGGTATGTTCAGCCCGGTAAAAAGGCCGACGCGGAGAGGAGGGACTCACGGATGGATATGCAGTTGCACCAAAAGCAGACCCAGACCCTATCGCCCCAGATGCTGCAAGCTATGAAAATTTTGCAGATGGGCACCCAGGAGCTGACGGAATACATCCAAGAAACCCTCCAGGAAAATCCCACGCTGGAGAGCGACGAGCAAATGCCCGCCATGCCGGAAGTGCCGGTGGTGGACGAGGAGCTGTCCCTTTTGCGGCGAAAGCTGGACTGGTTGGAGGACAACGACTGCCAAAACAGTTGGTATCACCGCCAGGAGGACGAGGAGCGGACGGAGGGGTACGACTTTGTGGCCCAGCCTGCCGAGGAGACGTTATTTGAACATTTGCGCTCCCAGGTGCGCTTTGAAAAGCTGCCCCGGACGGTGGCCTTGGCGGTGGGCGGCGTGATGTCCAGCTTGAACGACTGCGGCTATCTGGACGAGCCGCTGTCGGAGTTGGCCCTGCGCTTTGGCGTGGAAGAGGCCGTGGCCGCCCGGGCGCTGCGGCTGGTACAAAACTTGGAACCGGTGGGCGTGGGCGCCAGAAATTTATCGGAATGCCTGTGCCTGCAATTGAAGCGACAGGGGGAGACGGGCCTGGCGGTGACCATCGCGCGGCAATATCTGGAGGCGCTGAGCCGGGACCGATACAACCAAATTGCCAAGGAAACCCACAGCTCCCGGGAGGAAGTGCAGGAGGCCTGCCGCCGGATTCGCAGTTTAAATCCCAAGCCCGGCGCGGCCTTTGGCACCCGGGACACGGTGCGCTATGTGACGCCGGATTTGCGGGTGGTCTGGGAGACGGACCACTTTGAGGTATATTCCAACGACCAATATTTTCCCTCCCTCCACATCAGCGGCTATTACCGCCAACTGTCGCAGAGCACGGAGGACGCGCAGGTCAAGGACTATCTGAACGGAAAACTGCGCCAGGCCAACTGGGTGGTCCACAGCGTGGATCAGCGGCGGAGCACCCTACTGGCCTGCGCCCGGTGCCTGGTACAGCGGCAGGAGAATTTTTTCCGCTTGGGACCGGGGCATCTGCGGCCCATGTCCTTACAGGACATCGCCACGGAGCTGGATATTCATGAATCCACCGTCAGCCGGGCCATTAAGGACAAGCATTTGCAGTGTGACCGGGGTGTGTTTCCCCTGTCCTACTTTTTCTCCCGTTGCCTGGGCGGCGGCGGGGAGGACGGCACCTCCACCGACAAGGCCAAGGCGGCCATCCAGACCCTCATCGCCGGAGAGGACCCCCAAAAGCCCCTGTCTGACCAGAAGCTGGTAGAGCTGTTGGCCCAACAGGGGGTGGAGCTGTCCCGGCGGACGGTGGCGAAATACCGGGAGGAGCTGGGCATCGCCTCCACCATGGGACGAAAAAAATTCTGAGAAGAGGCTGTTGCAGGGCGGAATGGACCAGCTGTCCGTGTGCGACAGTCCCTTTTTCTTCGGGGAACATTCAGGGAACGGAGCATGATTTTTGAATCGGCTGGCGGAATTTTACAGTGGCTTTTCCGTGGAATTGTTGTTGACATAATACGGAAATTCTGCAATAATGAAACGGAAATATTTTGACAAAAAGCAACAGAAAGGGACTGCCATGTATAAAATTCGCCTGCCCAAAAAAATTCTCGCGCTGGCACTGGTCCTCGCGTTGGGACTGTCCGGCACTGCCACTGCCGCCTTCTCCGACACAGAGGGACACTGGGCGCAGAGCATTATCTCCAAGTGGAGCGAGGAATATGGCATCATTCAGGGCTATGAGGACGGGACCTTTCGGCCGGACAACTCCATCACACGGGGGGCCTTCGCCGCGATATTGGACCGCTTTTTGAAATATCAGGACATCTCCGGGCCGGAGACCTTTTCCGACACGGCGGGGACTTGGTGCGAGGGCTCTGTCCTCCGGGCCAACGCCGCCGGCGTGATGCTGGGCAGCAAGGGAAAGGCCCTGATTGGGGACCCCATCTCCCGGCAGGAGGCCGTGGTGATGATGGCCCGGGCCTTTGCCATTCCTGAATCCGGCTCTGTTTGGGCCTATGAGGATGCGGCGTCTATTTCCAATTATGCCAAGGGCTACGTGTCCGCTATGGCGGAGCGGGGCTACCTCACGGATTCGACCACGACCTTCCGCCCCAAGGCACACATCACCCGGGCGGAAAGCGTGAATATTCTCAACAATATGGTCAACGCCTTGATACAGGAGACGACTACCTATTCCTTCGACGTGGATGGCACACTGATGCTCAACGCCACGGAAGGCGCGGTATTTCAGGACATGATCATCTCCGGCGACTTGATTCTCGCCCCCGGCGTCACCGGACCTGTGACGCTCACCAACGTGACGGTGGGCGGCAGTATCCGCAATTTCAGCCGGGTGGAGCCGGTGATTACCGGTACGCATCCGCCGGAGAAACCGCCGGTCAGTGCCATTTTACCCAGCCAGGTTTACACGCCCTCTCCCACCACAGGGCAAACCATTCCTTATAATAAGCAGCAGATTCCCATTTATCAGGGTGTGGAGGCGGCCAGTTGGACGCCCGGGGATTTTTACTGGAATGGGGACCGACTGGCCTATGCCGGCGGAAAATATCCCACCCGCTTCGGCATTGACGTGTCCGCGTACCAAAATCGCTCCAGCCCCAACACCACCATCGACTGGAACGCCGTGCGCAACGACGGCGTGGAATTTGTATTTGTGCGGGCGGGGTTCCGGGGTACCAGCAACGGCACGCTGAATAAGGACGCCTTTGTGGAGAAGAATATCGACGGCGCCATGGCCGCGGGGCTGGAAACCGGCGTTTATTTCTTCGCCCAGGCCATCACCGTGGAGGAGGCCATTGAAGAGGCGGACTACGTCATTGAGATTCTCAAAAATCACAGCATCAACGGCCCTGTCGCCTACGACTGGGAGATGCACGACAGCAGCTACCGGGTGTTCGGCACCTCGC
>JAVVPH010000017.1:11149-13479 GCA_036655835.1 Oscillibacter sp. | reverse complement strand
ACGGCGGTAATATCCGTTATAATGCTATGATTGCGCAACCCATCCGCATCTTCCACCAGATAGCCGTTGTCCATTACCCAGAGAAAGGAACCATCTTTTTTGCGGAGACGATAGGGCATGCGGTAGGTGCTGCCTGTGGCAATCTGCTCTAAATAAATTTGAAATGCTGTCTCTCGGTCCCCGTCCAGCAGCATATCCAAATACCGGCCATGGTAGAGCGCTTGAATGTCCTCCAATGTATAACCAGTCATTTCTGTGAAGCCGGGGCTGACATAGGTGACCAAGGTTTCCGTAGCGGTTTTCGCGTGAACTGCCACTAAAACGCCGCCATTGATGTTGGTCAGTAAGGATTGATATTTTTGACTTGCAATGCGGAGTTCCCTGTTGTGGCGACGACTGCTCATCATAATCCACGCCAGCAACACAAGACCAACTGCAATGACTTTGAGCGTCAATTGCGCCACAATGCGATTGGTAGTAGCACGCTGTTGCAGCATCAACGCATCGGAAGCAACACTGAAGGTATACCAGTTGTTAACGGTGGAGGGCATAAAGCTGACAAAGCGCCGCTCGCCGCCGTAGGTATAAGTAAAACTTTTACCTTCACCCTTTGCCACAGTGGATTGCAATTCTGCCATGGAAAACTCCACCAGGTTGGTTTTTTCAAAGAAGCGGAAGAGATTGTCCTCCTCGCAGAGTTTGTCTGCGTGCTCACTGGAGAGGATAATATCGCCTATGGGAGAGACAATAAAACCATAACCATCACTGTAATAAGTGAAATCCAACAGTTGGGAGCCGGCGGTGGCCAGGGGATAGGTCCCAAAAAGAACACCGACCACGGTGGTCTGTTTGTAAATCGGGACAGCGATGACAATGGTTTCCACCTTGTGTACTGTGGATATGAGGGGCTCGCTGACATTGGTTTCACCCTGCATGGCCTTTTGAAAATAGTCTCGGTGGGCTAAATTGACAGTCAGGCCCTCGTTGGAAAAACTGGTGCCGTCCGGGGCGCAGACCACCATTTCGGTGAACCCGCCATCCTCCACCGCATTTTGCAAAATGCGCTGAATTTCTTCCATTGGCTCGTCCTTCTGGGATTGCAAGCTGCCGGCAAGCACATTCATGGTCCGAATATTGTAGGCAATACGGTCCAAAAAGGCCTTATTATAGTCCTGAGAGACATCTGAGAGCGTGCGATAGGTCTGGGAGGTCAGGGTGCGCTGCATTTGTATGGAAAAGTCCCAAATGGTACCGGCAACCATAATAAAAATAATTAGCAGGCACGCAATATTTACAATACTTTTTTTAAATTTCACGCAAAATGCCCCCTTTTGTCTATCGCTCTAGTCACAGTCAATATATTCCAAATTTGTGAAAAAGTCAACTTTTTTCGCCATTCCGGGGCGGGACCGGAAGAACAATACGCGGATTACGGATTTAGCAAAATATTTCCACAAATATTTTACTAAATTTAGAAAGTGCTTGCAAAACCTGACGTTTTTGGTATAATAGTACTATTCTGAAATTTGCAAAGGAGTTCAACAAAACATGGATTACGCTTCGATTATGATGCTGGTTGTCCTGGTTGCAGTCTTCTACTTTATGATGATTCGCCCGGAGAACAAGCGCAAAAAAGCTGCGCAGGAAATGCGCAACAGCCTGAAAAAGGGCGACAAGCTGACCACCATCGGCGGTATCATCGGGAACATTGTGGCCGTCAACGAGGACACCTTGGTCATCGAAACCAGCGAGGACCGTGTCCGCATGGAAATCACCAAGTGGGCTGTTTCCAACACCGGCGTGCAGGCCTCCACCGAGACGCAGAAGAAGAAGAAGGAAGCCAAGGCGCCTTCTGATGAAATTCCCGAGGAGCCTGTGGACGAAATTTCCGAGGAGACCAAGGAATAAGGTTATAAAATTACCCTCCCCCGTAATATGCTCTGTATGGAGTATGTTGCGAGGGAGGAATTTTTTATGTCCAAAAAGCCAGGTGCCGCTTGGGTGGTTTTTCTGCAAGGAATTATTTTATCGTTGGGCCTCTATTTGGCATTTCAGCTTTTACTGGCGTTTTTATTGGTGAAGGCGGTGCTGGCGGAGGAGAACTGTTTTGTCGCGTTGTCTGTGGCCTGCGGTTTTTCCAGCTTGGCGGGAGGGCTGTATTGCGCCCGCCGCTCCGCCCTGGGGACGCTGAGCAGCAGCTTGCTTGTGACCGTCGGCTTTGCCGCGCTGGTGGCGGCGGTGGGAATTTTGTGCTACGAGGGGATCACCGGCAGGGGAGGGGTGCTGCTGCTCTCCGCGCTGATCGGCGGGATTCTGGCGGGATTGCTGGC
>JAVVPH010000017.1:0-11049 GCA_036655835.1 Oscillibacter sp. | reverse complement strand
TAGTTTACATAACGCAGTTTACATAACATTTTGACATAACTCACAAAAAAGAGAAACTTCCTGTTATATCCTTGCGAAATCTAAGGATTTGCCATATATTAGATAAGAACAGGTTTACGTTAACCGCTTCATAAAATGCCCACCCCGCTCATAGTATGGGGTGAGGTGAGGCGGTTTGAACTGGAAAAAACAGGCCGGACGCCCGGCGAAACAGGGGGAGCCATCCTTTCTGCCTCGCTTGGTTTTGTTGGCGCTTTTCTTTTTGTTCGGGGTGATTTTGGGACAGGTCCTCTCCGGGCGGGTCCCCGATGCCACCGGCGATGAATTGACCCGGTATTTGACGGATTATATTTCACTGGGTGACTCTCCGGCCCTGACGGCTAAAACAGCCCTTTCGGCTCTGGTCATCTATTTTCGCTATCCGCTCTTGGCGTTTCTTTTGGGCTTCGCCTCGGTGGGGTTGGCACTGCTGCCGCTGATCACGGTGGCCTATGGATTTTTCCTCTCCTTTTCCGTGTGCTGCTTCACGGCGGCGTTCGGGGGAGAGGGGGTGCTGTTGGCCCTGGCGGTATTTGGACTGCGGTGCCTTGTGACGCTGCCGTGCTATTTTCTACTGGCAATTCCGTCTCTGGGAACCTCCGCCGCGCTGGCCGCGGTGTCTTTTGGGAGAGGCAGGCGCGCCGCGCCGGTGGTCTATGGCCGCGGGTATTGGCTGCGGCTGGCGGTTTGCCTTGCGGTGTTGCTGGCGGGTGTGTGTGTAGAGCTGTTTTTGTCGCCGCTTTTTTTGCGGCTGATGTTGCAGAAAATGTTTTTATGAATGGGGGGAGTCTTCTGGCAACGGATTATATTGCAGGGTACAACGCGTATCTGACGGAGGAGAAGCACTCCTCTCAAAATACCGTAAGCTCCTACCTGCGGGACATAACACAGTTTGCGGAGTATTTGCGGGAAAATGAATTTGGCGATTTAAAGAGCGCGGAATCCGAAGCGATTCAGTCCTACATGGCTTGGATGCTGGGCCGCGGAAAATCCGCCTCCTCCGTCACCCGTTTTTTGGCCTCTGCCAAATCCTTCTATACCTACATGATTTTCGCAGGGGCAGTCAAATTGAACCCCACCAAGGGCGTTGTGGCCAACCGGGTGGAGCGGAAATACCCGGAGATTTTAACCAACAAGGAAGTGGAGCTGTTTTTGGAACAGCCCCAATGCGTGGATGCCAAGGGCTTCCGGGACCACGCCATGCTGGAGCTGCTCTACGCCACCGGCATCCGGGTCAGCGAGCTGATTTCTCTGGATTTGGAGGATTTGAACCTGGCCGCCGCGTTTATCCGCTGCGAGAGCAAGGGCAAGGAGCGCATCATCCCCCTGTACCACACCGCCGTGAAAGCCTTGCAGGATTACGTGCGGGATATTCGCCTTCAGCTCATCGCGGACAGCGAGGAAAAAGCCCTCTTTGTGAATATGAACGGCGAGCGGATGAGCCGCCAGGGTTTCTGGAAAATCATCAAGCACTATCAGGAAAAAGCGGGGATTGAAAAGGACATCACCCCCCACACCTTGCGCCACTCCTTCGCCGTCCACCTGCTGGAAAACGGCGCGGATTTGCGCTCCATTCAGGAAATGCTGGGCCATGCGGACATCTCCTCCACCCAGATTTATACCCACGTGGTGAAGCGGCAGCTCAAGGACGTCTACCAAAAAGCCCACCCGAGGGCGTGATAAAACCGGCACGGCGTTGGCTGTGTCGGTTTTTTATGGCCTAAACTGGGCAGGCAGCGTAAATATTTTTAAAAAGTGCAATCAAATTGCCGTCCCCCGCACTCTAAGAGAGAAAGCAACAACAGGAGGATGCCATGGAGCAACAGGAATTTGCCGCGCGGACCGAGGCGATAAAAGCCCGGCTCTACCGAACGGCGCGCCTCTACCTCGGCAGCGAAGCCGACGCGCTGGAGGCCGTGGACGAAGCGGTATACCAGGCCCTGCGGGCCTTGAAAAAGCTCCGGGAGCCGGCGTTTTTTGAGACGTGGCTCACCCGCATTCTCATCAATGAATGCCACAAGGAGCTACGCCGACGCAAGCATATTTCGGAGACACTGCCGGAGACAGCGCAAGAGGGGGAGTACGACGTGCTGCCCCTGCGGGAGGCGATTCGCGCCTTGCCGGAAAATCTGCGCAGTGTGGTTATTCTGCGATATTTTACCGGCTACACCCTGGAGGAGACGGCGGAGAGTCTGGGTATTCCCCGGGGCACCGTGGCCACCCGACAGCGCAAGGCCCTGCAACTGCTGCGATTGGAATTGGAAGAGGAGGCGCAGTCATGAATCGGAACGAGGAATATTACAAGCTGCTATCTGAATTTGAACAGACCCCGCCCGCGCTTAATTACACCGTCCAGCGTGCCCAGGCGCGGAACAAACGCCGGCGGCGTCTGCGGACCTTTCTGGGCATTCCCGTAGGAAGCTTGGCGGTATTTTTGATCAGTTTTACCTGTTTGGTGAATTTTCTGCCCCCCTTTGCCATGGCCTGCGGCGACATTCCCATACTCCGTGGACTGGCAAAATCCGTGAGCTGGTCGCCGTCCCTGTCTGCTGCCGTAGAGAACGAATATGTCCAGCCCATCAACCAAAAACAGACCATCAACGGCATCACTGTCCGGGTGGAATATGTGATTGTGGATCAAAAGCAGGTCAATTTCTTCTACACGCTGGATGCCGCAAACGATGCCCCATTGGAGGCGGATAGCAACCTCCTTGGCGTGGACGGCGGGGCGTTGGAGGGCTTTAGTCTGCACAGCGGGAATTACGGCATCCCCAACGGAGAACTGCGCTCCTGCACCGCCGATTTTCAGGACGGGGATGTACCCGGCGCGGTGCAGCTGCGCTTGCAGGTCTACACCAATGCCCCCGAGGAACACGATGCCATCGCCCCGCCGGCGCAGTCCGTAGAGGACAGTATGCTGGCAGAGACGGTGTATGACCGGCCGGACTATCTGGCGGAATTTTCCTTTGAGCTGGCCTTTGACGCATATTACACCGCCCAGGGGGAAACCATTCCCGTGAACCAGACCTTCCGGTTGGACGGCCAGACCCTGACGTTGACAGACGCGGAGCTGTATCCCACCCATATCCGTCTGAATTTTAAGGACGCGCCCGCCAACACCGCTTGGCTGAAAGGATTGGAGTTTTATCTGGAAAACCAGCGCGGCGAGAAATTTGAACCCATTTCCAACGGCGTTTCCGCCACAGGGAGCATAGACTCGCCCATGATGGAATCCTTCCGCGTGGAGAGCGATTTCTTCCGTGGCAGCACGACACTGACCCTCCACATCACCGCAAGCTCTTGGCTGGACAAGGACAAGGAGCGCATCCCGGTGGATTTGACGTGCAAGACGGCAAAAAATCTCCCCCAAGGCGTGGAGTTTGAGAGCGCAAAGCATCAAACGGCGGGGTGGATTTTGACCTTTACCGGCGAGGAATTTGAAGAAAATCACTTCTATCAACTCTTTGGCAGCCGGTATTATGACGCGGACGGGAAGGAGTACGAAATCAATTCCTCCAGTGCGGATATGGGAGACAATCCGGGCCGCTTCAACGCGACCTTCCCCCTGGTGGGCTACCACCAGAATACCGTCTGGCTCTGCCCCAGCTTTACCCGAATCACCACGGAGGTGGTCCCGCTGTCCATTTCCATTCGCTAAAAAGCCGCCGTATGCGAATGATACCGAATAAATACAAGGGTTTCACGGCCCAAAAAGAAAAAATGCCCCCTGGACAAATGCACGTTGGAAATCGCATTTGTTCAGGGGGCATTCCATCAAATTCTCGGTATGCAGTCGGGGCCTACGGCGGGGGGATGTGTCAGGGAGCATCCAGCAGCCTCGCAAGCAGGCCTGGGAAAACGCAAAGCTTATTGAGCCTTAATTTTCGGAAAACCGGGCGAGGAACTGCCGGGTGCGCTCCTCCTTGGGGTGGTTGATGACCTCCTTGGGTGCGCCTTGCTCTACGATGAAGCCATCGTCCATAAAAATGACCTGATCCGCCACGTCTCGGGCGAAGGCCATTTCGTGGGTCACAATGACCATGGTGGTGTTCTGCTCCGCCAAGCTGCGGATCACCCGCAATACCTCGCCCGTCAGCTCCGGGTCCAGTGCGGAGGTCGGTTCGTCAAAGCAGAGAATATCCGGCTTCATAGCCAGCGCCCGGGCGATGGCCACCCGCTGCTGCTGACCGCCGGAGAGTTGGTGGGGATAGTGGTCCGCCCGGTCCGCCAGGCCCATTTGCCGCAGGAGGGACAGCCCCTCTTCTTGTATTTGGGCGTGGGTTACGCCGCTTTTCTCCTCCTTTTCCATCAGCTCCCGGGCCAGCGTGACATTTTGCAGGGCCGTGTACTGGGGAAAGAGGTTGAAGGACTGAAACACCATGCCGAAATGCAGCCGTTTTTTGCGGATTTCCTTTTCATTTTGCGTTTTAGCGTCTGCGGCATCAAAAATCAACGTTCCATTGACAAAAATTTTACCGCTGTTGGGTCGCTCTAAAAAATTCAGGCACCGCAACAGGGTGGTTTTTCCGCTGCCGGAGGAGCCGATAATGGCCAACGCCTGGCCGCGCTCCAACGAAAAACTAATATCCTTTAACACCTTGGTGCTCTCAAAGCTCTTTTCAATGTGCTCCACTTCTAAAATGGACATTTCGGTACCTCCTTATTTAAAATATTCCAGCTTTTTTTCCAGCCAGCTAAACAAAATCGTCAGGCCGCCGTTAAACAGCAGATAAAACACCGCCGTATAAAACAGCGGCCAAATCATGCCCTTTTTGATAAAGGATTCGCCCATCCAAATGATTTCATACACAGCAATCACGCGCACCAGCGCCGTATCCTTTACCAGGGTGATAAATTCATTGCCCATGGGGGGAACGATGCGCTTGACCACTTGGAGCAGTGTGACCTTCCAGAAAATCTGGCTTTTGGTCATGCCCAGCACCTGCCCCGCCTCGTTTTGTCCCCGGGGAAGGGACTGGATGCCGCCACGGTAGATTTCAGAAAAATAGCAGGCGTAATTGATGACAAAGGACAGAAGCGCCGCCATAAAGCGGGGGAGCAGCGGCAGACCGAACAGCAGGCCCGGTCCGTAAAAAACAATCAAAATTTGCAGCAGCAGGGGAGAGCCGCGGACAATCCAAACCACGGTGCGGGTAAACCAGCGCAAAGGGGCAAACTGGCTCATGGAGCCAAAGCTGATGACAAGGCCCAGAGGCAGCGCGAAAACCAAGGTCAGTAAAAACAGCTTGATGGTGGTGCCTAAGCCCTCCAGCAGTGTCAGCGTAACAGTTGTAAACATAGATTTCCTCTCCGTATAGTCGATTCATTTCAGATAAGCCCGTGACCCAGGGTGCTTTGTGAGCTGTTGCCTGAAACCAAGGGAAGGCAGAGGACTTCTCGCAAAGCCCCCTGCCGTTCCAGCGTTTGTTTATTGCTTGATTACGGATTCCTGGACACCATAGGTTGTGGCGACTTCCATCACCTTGCCGGCATCGTAAGTGCTCTTGAGGAAGGCATTGAACGCATCCACCATATCAGAACCCTTGCGGAAGCCCACGCCGTATTCCTCGCTGTTGAGCTGTACGGTGTACGTCAGGTCGGGGTAGCTGGTGCCTTCGCCAATCATGGCACCGGCCATCAGCAAATCAATGACGCAGGCGTCAGACGCGCCGGAGGCCACTTCCATCAGGGCGTTGGCCTGGGTTTGCAGCGCAGTGTAGGAAAGGCCCAGTTCATCCAGTTGTTCCGCGCCGGCGGAGCCATTTTCCACGGCAAATTTCAAGTCCTTCAGGCTGTCCGCTGTCTGATACTTGTCTGCCTGGTTTGCGGCGACCACGACCACCTGACCGTTGTTGCAATAGGGGGTGGTGGTACCCATGAGGCTGGTGACCTCCTGGGTGAGGGTCATGCCGTTCCAAACGGCGTCAATGGCCTTTGTATCCAACTCCAACACCTTGTTATCCCAATTGATTTCAACAAATTCAATTTTCACGCCCAGAGACTCGGCAAAGAGCTTTGCCATGTCAGCGTCAAAGCCGATCCATTCGCCGGCGTCGTTTTTATAGTCCATGGGGGCAAAGTCAGTCATACCGACAATGAGCGTGCCCTTGTCCTGGATATAGGCCACATCGCTGTCGGCGGCGGGCGCGTCAGGCGCGGCATCGGCAGGGGGGGTGGCGGTTTTTTCACCGCAGGCGCTGAGACTCAGGCTCAGGGCCAACGTCAGCAGCAGTGCTCCAAATTTCTTCGTGTTTTTCATCGTAATCCTCCCAAATATTCAAACAGCAGTTCTGTTCATTAGTTAATTAGCAGTTTACCACGCTAAATTGTTTTTGTAAATAGAAAAGCAACCGAAAGACAGCAAAATTACGCCTATGTTTTTATGCAATTTGCCAAAGCGAGACGGGCTGTCATACTTTCCGCCGGGGGGACATAGAAATATAGCATGAATATGGAGCGGAAAAAGGACGGGATGCTATGAACACCTTCTATCAAAATATCGCCACCCGCACCGCGGGGGATATCTACATCGGGGTGGTCGGCCCGGTGCGGACCGGCAAATCCACTTTCATCAAGCGGTTTATGGAGACACAGGTCATTCCCAATATTGAAAATGTATACCGCAAGGAGCGTGCCCGGGATGAGCTGCCCCAGAGCGGTTCCGGGCGGACCATCATGACGGCGGAGCCGAAATTTGTGCCGGAGGAAGCCGCCCAAATCCATCTGGCGGACGGCGCGGCATTTTCTGTGCGGCTCATCGACTGCGTGGGCTACATGGTCAATGGTGCCATCGGCTCCACAGAGGAGGGGCAGCCCCGCATGGTCACCACGCCCTGGTACGACCATGAAATTCCCATGACCGAGGCGGCGGAAATCGGAACCCGCAAGGTGATTTCCGAGCACTCCACCATCGGCATTGTCATCACCACCGACGGCTCCATTGCGGACATTCCCCGGGAGGATTATTTGGAGGCGGAGGAGCGGGTGATTCGGGAATTGCAGGAGCTGGGGAAGCCCTTCATTGTACTGCTGAATTCCTCCAGCCCCAAATCGGAGCGGGCGGGGGCCATCTGCCAAGAAATCGCCAGTCGTTACGAGGTAAACTGTGTGCCGGTGAATTGCCTGACGTTGGACGAGGAAGCGGTCAGCGGCATTCTCAAGGCGGTGCTCTACGAATTTCCCATGCAGGAGCTGGATTTGTTCCTGCCGCCTTGGGTGGACGCTCTGCCGGCAGACCATCCCATCAAAAACGAGCTGTACGCCGCCGTGCGGGAGAATACCTCACAGCTCCACCACATCCGGGAGGTGGACGGCGTGATTGCGGCTCTGTCCCTCTGCGGCGGCATCAGCGAGGCGAAAATCACCGGCATGGACCTGGGCACCGGTATCGCCTCCGCCCAAGTGCGCCTGCCTCGGGAGCTGTTCTATCGCACGCTCTCGGAGCAGTCCGGCTTTGAGGTGGGAGACGACGGCGATTTGATGAGCCTGCTCACCCGCCTGGCTGTTATCAAAGCGGAGTATGACAAGGTGGCGGGCGCACTGCGGGATGTGCGGGAGACGGGCTACGGCATCGTGGTCCCCGGCATTGAGGAATTGAAGCTAGAGGAACCGGAAATCATGAAGCAGGGGGGACGCTATGGCGTGCGCCTCAAGGCCAGCGCACCGTCCATTCACATGATTCGCGCGGACATTGAGACGGCGGTTTCGCCCATTGTAGGCAATGAAAAGCAGTCTGAGGACATGGTGAATTATCTGTTGCAGGAATTTGAGGGGGATACCAGCAAAATCTGGCAGTCCAATATGTTTGGCCGCAGCTTCCACGAATTGGTCAGTGAGGATTTGCAAGCCAAGCTGAAGCGGATGCCCGATGATGCCCGCAAAAAGCTGCAAGAGACGCTGACCCGCATCATCAACGAGGGCAGCGGGGGCCTCATCTGCATCATTTTGTAAGCATACACCGACAAAAGTCGCTTCATGCCAAGCATGAAGCGACTTTAAAATAAAGCGGAGGCGCATTGCGCCTCCGCTTAAAAAATGGAATTACGCCTTGTGGTCGCAACCCAGAACGTCCACCAGCTTGTGGGACACCAATTGCTTGATGGCCTCGCGGGCGGGCTTGAGGTACTGGCGGGGGTCAAAGTGGTCGGGATGCTCTGCCATGTACTCGCGGATGGAGGCAGTCATGGCCAGACGCAAATCGGAGTCGATGTTGATTTTGCAGACGGCCATGCGGGCTGCCTGACGGAGTTGGTCCTCGGGCACACCGATGGCGCCGGGCATATTGCCGCCGAACTTGTTGACCTTTGCCACCAAGTCCTGGGGCACGGAGGAGGAGCCGTGCAGCACGATGGGGAAGCCGGGCAGACGGGCGGAGACGCCCTCCAAAATATCCAGACGCAGCTTGGGATCGGTGCCGGGCTTGAACTTAAATGCGCCGTGGCTGGTGCCGATGGCGATGGCCAGAGAGTCACAGCCGGTCTTGGTGACAAATTCCTCCACCTCTTCGGGACGGGTGTAAGAGGAGTCCTCGGCACTGACCTTCACGTCATCCTCTACGCCCGCCAGAGTGCCCAGCTCAGCCTCAACAACCACACCGTGGTCATGGGCGTATGCGACAACTCGTTTGGTGAGCTCAATGTTTTCGGCAAAGGGCTTGGAGGAGGCATCGATCATGACAGAGGTAAAACCGCCGTCGATGCAGCTCTTGCACAGCTCAAAGCTGTCGCCGTGGTCCAAATGCAGGCAGATGGGCAGGCCCGTCTCAATGACGGCGGCTTCCACCAGCTTAATTAAATAGGTGTGGTTGGCATATTTCCGGGCACCGGCGGAAACCTGCAGGATCAGCGGAGCCTGGAGGTCTTTTGCAGCTTCGGTAATTCCCTGAATGATTTCCATGTTGTTGACGTTGAAGGCACCGATGGCATAACCGCCGTCGTAAGCCTTCTTGAACATTTCAGTTGAGGTAACCAGTGGCATACGATCATCTCCTATTTCTCATTTTTTCCGTCCTTACGCACTGTACAAAGTAATATTGCGTAAAACCATCACAATCGCCATGATTAAAAGAACGAAAACGATTTTCTTCTATGATAATATCACAAAAAAATTAAATTGCAAGTATTTACAATTCTTTTTTTCAATGATATGATAGGAAGAACAAATTCTGAGGAGGATTTTCCATGAGTGAACTGAAAGGCGCATGTATCGTCGGCCAGTCCGGCGGTCCTACTTCTGTGATCAACGCCAGCGTGTATGGTGTCGTTGATACCGCACTGAAGAATCCCAGCATCACCCGCGTGTATGGCGCGGAGCACGGTATCAAGGGCGTTTTGAACGACCGGCTGTTCGATTTAAACCAAGAATCTCCCGCCGAGCTGGCACTGCTGAAGAACACGCCCTCTTCCGCGTTAGGCTCCTGCCGGTATAAAATGGCGGACCCCGATGTGGACGACACGGACTACAAGCGGATTCTGGAAATTTTCAAGAAATACGACGTCCGCTATTTCTTCTACAACGGCGGCAACGACTCCATGGACACCTGCAACAAAATCTCCAAATATCTGCAAAAGGTCGGCTATGAGTGCCGCGTGATGGGCGTGCCCAAGACCATCGACAATGACCTCTTCGGCACTGACCATTGCCCCGGCTATCCCTCTGCCGCCAAGTATATCGCCACCTCCTGCATGGAGGTGTATCAGGATGCCCGGGTGTACGACACCGGCATGGTCTGCATCATTGAAATCATGGGCCGTCACGCCGGCTGGCTCACTGCCGCCGCCGCGCTGGCCACCGAATTTGGCGCGGGTCCCGACCTGATTTATCTGCCCGAGACGGATTTTGACATGGACAAGTTCCTAGTGGATGTGGAGCGTATCTATAAAGAGCGCGGCAACTGCATGGTCGCCGTGTCCGAGGGCATTCACTATGCCGACGGCAGCTTTGTCTCCGAGGCGAAAACCTCTGCCACCGACGGCTTCGGCCATGCCCAATTGGGCGGGCTGTCTGCCATGCTGGCGGATGTGGTGAAGCAGAAAACCGGTGCCAAGGTCCGGGGCATTGAGCTGAGCCTGTTGCAGCGCTGCGCGGCCCATCTGGCCTCTGAGACGGACATTGAGGAATCCTATATGTCCGGCAAGGCCGCCGTGGAAAACGCCGTGGGCGGCATCACCGACAAGATGGTGGGCTTTGAGCGCACGGTTCAAAACGGCAAGTACGTCTGCAAGACCAAGCTTCTGAGCTTGACCGACGTGGCCAACACCGAAAAAAAGGTTCCTCTGGAGTGGATTAACGCCGCCGGAAACGGTCTGGAGAAGCCCTTCATCGACTACTGCCTGCCCTTGATTCAGGGCGAACCCGAGCTGCCCAAGCAGGATTCTCTGCCCCGCTTCGCCAAGCTGAAGAAGATTCTGGCGAAGTAAGCACCGCGGAACGCTTGTCACAGATTTGCGCAGTCAAATTCTTGGCGCGGATGGCAGAAAATAATAGGCAGGCAAGCCCCCGGAAAAGTCCTGCGCATTGCGCACGCAGATAAGCCGCAAAGCCACGGTATGAAAAGCAATAGGACCCCCGGACAAAGCAGTGTGCAAAAACACCGCTTTGCCCGGGGGCTATATTTATGTCTGCTGAATAAAAAAACTTTCCTGTTTTTACAGAATGAGCAGCAGGCCCAGAGCGAAGAGCAGTTCCTCGTCCGCCTCCTCCTTAAATAGGAGAAACAACAGCAACAGCAGCAGTAAATCGCCGGTATCCACGTTGTCCAGATGAAATTGGTCCAAAATATGGCGCAGAAAGCCGGTCAGCCCGTCCGTAAAAGCTCCGCCGCCTTTGGCGTCGGGAGGCGGCTGATGGCACTCCGGTTCCGGCGGCGGATTGGGGCGGGGAGGAGGTTCCCGGCGGTGGTCGGATTCCGGTTCCCGGTGATCGGGAGGGGCCTCCCGCCGCTCCTCCTCCTGTATACGTGTGTAGCCGCCGTGGTCGTTGAGAATGTACCGATTATACAAGCCTATCCCT
>JAVVPH010000016.1:0-14093 GCA_036655835.1 Oscillibacter sp. | reverse complement strand
ACAGAGCAAACCCACCGCCAGTAAAATCCATCCTGCGATTTTTCGCGGCGGAAAGACGGGGGGCGGAGCTGGAGAGACTGTCGGCGGTGTTTCCGTCGGCGCCTGCTCTTTCACAAGGGCGTCCAGAGAAACGGAAAACAACTCGCTCAGAGTCACCAGCTTATCTAAATCCGGCACGCTGCTCCCCGTTTCCCATTTGGAAACGGATTGGCGGGAAACGCCCATCTTTTCCGCCAAATCCCCCTGGGACAGATGCTGTTCTGTACGGAATTTTGCAATTTTTTCGCCCAATGTCATAAACATCCCTCGCTTTTCTGCGTACAGTATAGCAAAAAGGGGAGGCATTGTCGACCAATCGGGCTTGCAATTTTAGCAACCGGCGGTTTGCAGGGGGCGGTTTTTCTGTTGATACAGGTTCCCTAGCCGCCCAGATAGGCTTTTTTAATGGCGGGGGAGGTCAACAGCTCTTGCCCCGTGCCGGAGGCGACCACCCGGCCGGTTTCCAGCACATAGCCCCGGTCCGCGATGGACAGGGCCGCCTGGGCGTTTTGCTCCACCAGCAAAATGGTGGTGCCCACCCGGTGGAGATTTTGGATGATGTCAAAAATCTGCTCCACCAAAATCGGGGCCAGACCCATGGACGGCTCGTCCAACATGAGAAGCTTGGGATGGCTCATCAGCGCCCGGCCCATGGCCAGCATTTGCTGTTCGCCGCCGGAGAGCGTGCCGGACAGCTGCCGCCGCCGTTCCTTCAGCCGGGGGAAGAGGTCAAAGACCATCTCCAAATCCGCCGCGATTCCGCTTTTGCGTTGGGTGTAGGCCCCCATTTCCAAATTTTCCTCCACGGACATTTGCAAAAAGACCCGCCGTCCCTCCGGGACCAGGGCCAGCCCCTGGGACACAATTTTGTGGCAGGGGACTTTTCCCAGAGGCTGACCCAGAAAGGAGACGGCACCGCTTTTGCTGGGCAGCAAGCCGGAGACGGTGTTCAGCGTGGTGGATTTTCCCGCGCCGTTGGCCCCGATGAGGGTGACAATTTCCCCCGGGTCCACGTAAAAGGACACGCCCTTGATGGCATGAATACTGCCGTAGTAGACGTTGATGTCCTCTACATTTAATATGTGTTCCATGGTCACGCCTCCTTCTGCTTGCCGAGATATGCCTCGATGACCGCCGGATTGGATTGAATGTCCTCCGGGCTGCCCTTGGCGATGACCCGGCCGAAGTTCAGCACGCAGATGCCCTCGCAAATGTTCATCACCAGGCTCATGTCGTGCTCAATGAGCAAAATGGCAATTTGAAACATATCCCGGATTTTGCGGATGTTTTCCATCAGCTCCGCTGTCTCCGAGGGATTCATCCCCGCCGCCGGCTCGTCCAACAGCAAAAGACCCGGATTGGTGGCCAGCGCCCGGACGATTTCCAGCCGCCGCTGCTGTCCGTAGGGCAGGGACCCGGCGGGGACAGTCGCCAAATCCTGCAAATCAAAGAGGGAGAGCAGCTCCATACAGCGCGTGTGGGCAATGCGCTCCTCCTTATAGTAGCCCGGCAGGCGGAGAATGCCGCTGCCCATGCTGTAGCGCATTTGGTTGTTCATGCCCACCTTTACGTTGTCCTCCACACTGAGGGCGTCGAACAGGCGGATATTTTGAAAGGTCCGGGCGATGCCCGCCCGATTGACTTGGATGGTGTTCATGTTGGCGGTGTCCCTGCCATCCAGCAAAACGGTGCCGTGGGTGGGTTGATACACCCGGGTCAGGAGGTTGAACACCGTGGTTTTCCCCGCGCCGTTGGGGCCGATGAGCCCGGCAATCTCCGTGCGGCCGATGGTGAGATTGAAATTTTCCACGGCGGACAGACCGCCGAAGCGGATGCCCAAATCAATGCACTGCAAAATGGGGGATTTATCGGCGTCCCGCTCCGGCACCATGCCGCTGGAGGGGAGGGAAATCAGTTTTCCAAACATATCAGACCGCCTCCTTTTTTGGGCTCTTTTTGGTAAAAATAGCGGCCTTCGCCCGCTCTGGCAGGGCTTTCAGGGTGGGATTGTTCCGCAGCAGCATGACCAAAATCAGCACGATGGCGTACACCAGCATCCGATAATCGGCAAAGTCCCGCAACAGCTCCGGCAAAACGGTGAGGGCCGTGGCGGCGAGGATGGAGCCGCGAATGTTGCCCATGCCTCCCAGAACCACGAATACCAGCACCAAAATGGAGGTGTTGAAGTCGAATTTTTTTGCCGCCACTGTGGAGAAATTCATGGCGAACAGCGCGCCCGCCATCCCCGCCAGGGCGGCGGAGGTGACAAAGGCCATGATTTTGTAGCGGGCGGGGGACACGCCCAGGGATTCCGCGGCGATGCGGTTGTCCCGCAGGGCCATCACGGCCCGGCCCGCCCGGCTGTGGATGAAGTTCAGCACCACAAGCAGGGTGAAGAGAACCAGCACAAAGCCGGCGGTGAGGGTGGAGAGCTTGGCAACGCCCACCGCGCCCATGGGGCCTTGCACCAGCACCTTGCCGCCCTCCGCCAGGCCCAGCGCGGCCACGTCCGTCATGCCAAAGTGCAGCCCGGCGCTGTCCAGCCCCACGTAGAGGCAGTTGACAATATTTTTGATAATTTCACCGAAGGCCAGGGTCACAATGGCCAGATAATCGCCCCGGAGCCGCAGCACGGGAATGACCACGATGAGGCTGATGAGGCCCGCGCAAATGCCGCCGATGGCCAACGAGAACAACAGGCGCAGACCGCCCATGGGAACGGCAGAGCCGAGCGCCGCCGCGGCAATCACGCCGGTGAACGCGCCCACACTCATAAAGCCCGCGTGGCCCAGGGACAATTCGCCCATCACGCCCACCGTTAAATTCAGCGAAACGGCCATGACAATGTAGGCGCAGATGGGGACTAGCTGGCCCTTTAAGGAGGAGGAGAGCAGTCCGCCGCCCTGCAACAGCTGCAAGGCGAAATAGGCCACAATCACCAGTCCGTAGGTCAGGGCGTTGGAGCGGGTGACGGGGCTGAGGCGTGTCAATCGTTTTTTCATCAGTTCACACTTTCTCCCGGATGGGTTTGCCCAGCAGGCCCGTGGGCCGCACCAACAGCACCACAATCAGCACCGCAAACACAATGGCGTCGGAGAGCTGGGTGGAGATGTAGGCCTTGCCGAAAATCTCAATCAGTCCCAACAGCAATCCCCCCAGCATGGCCCCGGGAATGGAGCCGATGCCGCCAAACACCGCGGCGGTGAAGGCCTTGATGCCGGGCATGGAGCCGGTGGTGGGCATTAAAAGGGGATAGGCGGAGCACAGCAGCACCCCCGCAATGGCCGCCAGCGCGGAGCCGATGGCGAAGGTCATGGAGATGGTGGAGTTGACGTTGATGCCCATGAGCTGGGCTGCGCCCTTGTCCTCGGACACGGCCCGCATGGCCTTGCCCATGCGGGTGCAGCCGGTGAACAGCGTTAAGCCCGCGCAGATGGCCCCGCAGGAGAGCACCGTGATCAGCGTGGTGGCGGTGAGGACCAATTGTCCGCCGAACAGCGTGATGGAGGGGAGGGTGATCACCGGCGTGAAAATTTTGGGGTCCGACCCGCAGAGCAGCAGCGCGGCGTTTTGCAAAAAGTAGCTCACGCCGATGGCGGTGATGAGGACTGCCAGTGAGGGGGCCTCCCGCAGGGGCTTGTAGGCCAGGCGCTCAATGGTCACGCCCAGAGCGGTGCAAACCACCATGGACAGCACCACGGCAGGCAGCGGGCCCCAGCCCAGATACGACATGGAGCAAAAGCACGCGTAGCCGCCCACCATAATCACGTCGCCGTGGGCAAAATTCAGCATCTTGGCGATGCCGTAGACCATGGTGTAGCCCAACGCGATGATGGCGTACACACTGCCCAGGCTGATGCCGTTGATGAGATTCGAGAGAATTGCCATAAGAGATACCTGCTTTCCGAAAAATACTGGGCTGACACCACCTGATTTTCGCTGTGGCATCCCCCGGAAAAACCCATTCGGACAGGGAGGACCCGGTCCCCCGTGGGGCGGGCCGCATCCTCTTCGCCCGAACACAGGCGCGGGCCGTCTCGAAAATCGGCGGATTTTCGGGACACCCGCGCCTGCCGCGAGGATGGGAGCGCGTTGGGAATCAAACACGATGGAGGATTGCTCCCCAACGCGGTTGGGGAAACCTATTACATGGTGGCGTAAACGCCGCCGGTGACCTTCACCACCATGGGGGCCTTGGAAACCTCGCCGTTGGTGCCCCAGGTCATGCTGGTGCCGGTGAGGCCGTCCACGGAGAAATCGGCGGCGGTAAAGGCGGCAATCATGGCCTCGCACACGTCCTCGTGGCTCATGTCGGCGGTGATGCCGGCCTTTTGGCAGGCGGCGTAGATGGCGTAGATGCAGTCGTAGCCGTCGGCGGCGAACTGGTTGGGCATTTCGCCGTAAGCGGCCTGGTATTTTGCCACAAAGTCGGCGGAGCCTGCGTCGGAGGCGTTGAAGGGGGTCATGAGCATCAGGCCCTCGGCCAGCGCGGTGTCAAAGCCCTCCATGGACAAAATGCCGTCCATGCCGTCTCCGCCGAAGAAGAGAGGGGCGTAATTCATGGCCTTGGCCTGATTCAAAACAAGAGAGGCCGGGGTGTAGTAGATGGGCATAAACACCAGCTCTGCGCCGTTTTTCTGCGCGTCGCCCAACTGCACGGAGAAGTCGGTATTGGTGTCGTCGGGGAAGGTGGTCACGGAGACGACCTCCAGGCCGATGCTCTCCGCTTGGGCGGTGAAGGCGGTGGCGATGCCGGTGGAGTACGCGTCGCCGTTGTTATAGAGCACGGCAACCTTTTTGGCAAGGCCCTTCGTGTGTACATAGTCGGCGGCGGTCATGCCCTGACCGGGATCGGTGAAGCAGACCTGAAACGCGTTGTCCTTCCCGGCAGTCACGTCGGGGGAGGAGGCGGAGGGGGTCAACTGGAAGTAGCGGTCACCAAACGTCTCCGCCGCCACGTTGACGCAGGACCCGGTGGTGGTGCAGCCGTAAACCATCTGCATACCCCAGTCCTGGAGGGTGTGGTAGGCGTTGACGCCCTTTTCGGGGTCGGCCTCGTCATCCTGGAAGTTCAGTTCAAACTGGGTGCCGCCCAGGGCGTTGAGTTCGTCCACGGCAACCTGCGCGCCGTTCCGGGTGGCCACGCCGTAGGTCGCCGCGCTGCCGGTGAGGGGGCCGATGCCGCCGATTTTGATGGCTGCGGCGGCGGGGGTGCCGCCATTATCGGCGGGGGCGGCGGGGGCCTTTTCGCCGCCGCAGGCGGCGAGACTCATGACCATCACGGAGGCCATCGCAAGGGCAAATACGTTCTTTTTCATTCTTTCTTCTCCTCTTTTTGTTAAATATATACAAAAAAGCGGCTCCGCCAATCGAGGCGGAGCCGCTTACCTGTATGACAGATTAGTCGGTTGTTCGCTTCTTTGGCTTGTGTAAAAATACAATAATCAACAGGACTGCCAGCAGTACCAGAATCAACAGGGAAGCACCCAGTACCAGTACGGATACCAGGGCGCAAATAATAATGGACGCCACAATAGCGGCGTCCAGAATGGTAATGATGGAGTTGTTGAAAGCGCGCTTCATGCAGGCGCAGGAAGCCTCTGCACAGTTGGCAGACGCATAGCAGGCAGTGTTTTGGTTGGCGTTCATCAAAGCGTTCATGTGAGTAGGCTCCCTTCAAAAAATTCTTGTCGCAACTGCGATGGTCTTATTCTACGGGGCTTTGGCTCGAAAGTCAACCGCCTAAGCCACGGGTTTTTTCACAGAAAAACAGGGGAAATTTGACAGGACTTAGCTAAGTTAGACAAAATGAACAGCAGTAAAATAGATAATAGTATATCAGTTTTGGAGATAAGCAGGCCCTTGTGGGATTTCGCAAAAAACCGCCCATTCTTCCAACAAAATGTGAATTGACTTGCCAAAGGAGTGTGCTATGATTTTACTATCCAAAAACGCAAACGTTTGAGTGAAGAAATTGTGAAGGAAGGGACCGCTATGCGCACCGTGGCCGGATATTTGAAACCCTACGCCCTGCGGATGTCCGGGGGGATTCTCATTAAATTCAGCGCCGCCATTTTGGAGCTGGTGCTGCCGCTGCTGCTGGCCCACATCATCGACGTTTCGGTACCGGCGGGGAATCTGGGGGACATTTGGCGCCTGGGCGGGCTGATGGCGGTTCTGGCCTTTGTTGCCGCCGCCTGCAACATCGTCGCCAATCGCATGGCCGCCAAGGTGTCCATGCTGGTCACCCAAACCCTGCGCCACGACCTCTATCAGCGGGTGGAGAGCCTGTCCTGCGCCCAGATGGACCGCTTTTCCATCTCCTCCCTGATTTCCCGCCTCACCAACGACAGCTATAATGTCCACCAATTATTTGATAAGGTGCAGCGGGGCGGCATCCGCGCGCCCATGATGGTGCTGGGCGGACTGGTGCTGACTTTTTTGATGGAGCCGATGCTGGCCCTGGTGCAGTTGGTGGTGTGTCTGCTGACTTTTTTGACCATCTATCTTGTCACGCGCAAGGGGATCCGCCGCTATGCCAAGGCCCAAACGGCCACGGACACCGTGGTGCGCACCATTCGGGAAAACAGCTCCGGCGTGCGGGTGGTCAAGGCCCTGGGCTGTCAGAGCCGGGAGCGGGACCGCTTTGAAACCGCCAATGAGGAGGCCCGCCGGACGGAGCAGGCCGCCGGTGAGGTGACGGCCATCACCAACCCCATCACCGGATTTTTGATGAATCTGGGATTGACACTGGTGGTGTTGCTGGGGGCCTACCGGGTGAATGCCGGGGTGATGCCCGCCGGGCAGATCGTGGCGTTTCTATCCTATTTTACCCTGATTCAAACCGCTACCATCGGCCTTGCCAAGGTGTTTATGAAAATTTCCAAGGGTGTGGCCTCCGCCCACCGGATAGAGGAAATTTTACAGACCCCCATGGACCAGGCGGTGGAGCCGTCCGCCGCCGTGTCCGACGGGGTTTTGGGTATGGACCGGGTCCATTTTTCCTATCTGGGAGTGGAAAACGACCTGTCAGACGCAAGCTTTACCCTGGGTGCCGGGGAGACACTGGGCATTTTAGGGCCCACCGGCAGCGGGAAAACCACCCTGGTATCCCTGCTGCTGCGGCTGTACGATGCCGACGGCGGCACGGTTTGGATGAATGGGCGGAATGTAAAAAGCTGGGAGCGGCAAACCCTGCGCAAGCAATTTGGCGTGGTGTTTCAAGGGGACGTGCTTTTGTCCGCAAGCGTGTACGAAAATATCTCCTTCCTCCGGGGCCTGTCCCGGGAGGCGGTGATTTCCGCGGCAAAAACCGCCCAAATTTGGTCTTTTATTGACCAGCTCCCCGGCGGCTTGGACGCCCAGGTGGACATCCGGGGCAACAATCTCTCCGGCGGTCAGCGCCAGCGGCTGCTGATTGCCCGGGCCTTGGCGGAAAAGCCGAAGCTTCTGGTGCTGGACAGCGCCGACAGCGCCCTGGATTACCGCACCGCCGCCGCGCTCCACGCCGCCATCCGGCGGGACTGCCCGGGGACCACTCTGGTGGTCATCTCCGAGCGGATTGCGTCTCTCCGGGAGGCGGACCATATTTTGGTGTTGGAGGATGGCCGCATTGTGGACCAGGGCAGTCACCAGGACCTGCTGGCCTCCTGCGGGCGCTATCGCCGCATGGCGGAGCTACAGATGGGAGGCGGGGCAGGGTGAACCGAAAAACACTACGGCGACTGGGCGCGTTTCTGCGGCCCTACGGCGGGAAGCTTCTGGCACTGTTGGTGCTGATGCTGGCGGCAAATTTGCTGGCCCTGGCGGCACCGCTGCTCTCCGGCTGGGCACTGGATGCCGTGGGCATCCAGGCTGGGGGCGTGGATTTTCCCGGCGTATATCGCAACTGCGGGTGGATGCTGGGCTGTTACGCCGTCTCCGCCCTGCTGAATTACTGCATTGCCGCCCGGCTGATTCGGGTGGGGCAGGGGGTGTCCCACGATTTGCGCAAGGCGGCCTTTGACCACATGAGCGAGCTGCCTGTCCACTTTTTTGACACCCACCCGGCGGGGGATCTCATCAGCCGCATCTGCTACGATGTGGACACCCTCAACGCCGCCATTTCCACAGATTTTTTACAGCTTGCCACCAGTGTTTTGACGGTGGCGGGCTCCTTTGTGATGCTCCTGGTGATCTCCCCCAAGCTGGCCTGCGTGTTCTTTGTAACGGTGCCGCTGTCCCTGGTGCTGACACGGCTGTTAATGCGCCGGATTCAGCCGCTGTACCGCTTGCGCTCCAAGTCCTTGGGCCAGTTGAACGGCTTTGCGGAGGAGCGGGTTTCCGGTCAGCGGACCATTCGGACCTACGGCGTGGAGGCGGCGGATTTGGAGCAGTTTTCCGCCTATAACCAGGCTGCGTCCAAGGCCTATTACCAGGCGGATTACGCCGGCGCGCCCCTTGGCCCGTCGGTGAATTTCATCAACAATTTGTCACTGGCGTTTATCAGCGTATTTGGCGCACTGCTCTATTTGGGCGGCGGCTTGACCCTGGGGGCGCTGTCCTCCTTTGTCCTCTATTCCCGCAAATTTTCCGGCCCCATTCGAGAGGCCGCCGATTTGTTGGGGGAGTTGCAAGGCGCGGCGGCGGCGGCGGAGCGGGTGCTGGATTTGCTGGAGGAGGAGGCGGAGCCGGGGGATGGGCCCGATGCCGTGGAACCTAAAAATCTCAAGGGCGACATCCGCTTTGACCATGTGGATTTCGGCTATACGGACCAGCCGGTGCTCCGGGATTTCTGCGCCCACATTCCGGCGGGAAGCCTTGCGGCGGTGGTGGGTCCCACCGGCGCGGGAAAGACCACGCTGGTGTCGCTGCTACTGCGGTTTTACACGCCCCAGAGCGGCAGCATCACCATCGACGGCCTGCCGGTCACGGCCTATTCCCGGGACGGCCTGCGGCGGCGGCTGGCGCTGGTGTTGCAGGATACCTGGCTCTTTGGCGGGAGTATCGCGGAAAATATCGCCTACGGCGCACCCTCCGCCACCCGGGAGCAGGTGGTGGAGTGTGCGAAAGCCGCCCATATCCACCGCTTTATCAGCTCTCTTCCGGCGGGCTATGACACGGTTTTGACGGATGAGGGCGCGGGCATTTCCAAGGGCCAGCGGCAGCTTCTCGCCATCGCCCGCTGTCTTTTAACCGATGCGGACATCGTGATTTTGGACGAGGCCACCTCCAATGTGGACACGGAGACGGAGGGGGAAATCAGCCTGGCCATGGAGCGCCTGCGCCAGGGCCGCACCTGCTTTGTCATTGCCCATCGCCTGGCCACCATCCGCAACGCCGACCGGATTTTGGTGCTGTCCCAGGGGGGCGCGGTGGAGCAGGGGACCCACGAGGAGCTGTTGGCAGCTGGCGGCGTGTATGCGGGGCTGTATGCCGCCCAATTTGATTGAAACCGATTTCATTTACGAAAACGTATTCAAATATTTGCATGACGTGTTTCTTGTATCACCCCAAAGCGTTGACGCTTTTATGCCGAAACCGTGAAAATGTATAAAAAACACCCCTCAAAATAGAAAACCCATCAATTGACAAAGGAAAAAAAGGGGACTATAATCGAGATAATGAAACGCAAACGTTTGCGAGAAAACACGGCATTTTCAATGAAAATCGCCGTGTGCGCAGGCGGAAAAAAGAATGGATGTGGACGAAACAGGGCGGATTTCCCCGCGTCGCTCCGGCAACAACGAAGAAAGAGGTGTTACCGTGTCAAAGAGAGAGATTCCCAAGAAACCATTTACGCGGAAACGGCTGAAAAATCAAATTTTGAGCGTGGTGACCAACCCGTTTAATATGATTGTGGCTGTCAGCTTGGTGGTTTTGTTCTGCTTAATTGTCATTCCGCTGCTCCAAATGGTGGCGACGACCTTTACGCTGGCAAAGTCGGAGCTGCGCCGTGTGGACGGCGAGGTGGGTCAATTCACGCTGTACTATTGGAAATATGTGCTACTGGGGAAAATGGCCACCACAGTGCTGTGGCAGCCCCTGAAAAACTCTCTGGTCATCGGCGTATTTACGGTGGCGATCTCCGTGCCTCTGGGCTCGGTGCTGGCGTGGTTGTTGGTCCGCACGGACATTCCACACAAAAAACTGCTGAGTATGTTGGTGATTATTCCCTACATGATTCCCTCTTGGACCAAGGCCCTGAGCTGGCTTGCGGTGTTTCGCAACTCCCGCTCCGGCGCACTGGGATTTCTGGCCGGGATCGGGCTGAATATTCCCGATTGGCTGGCCTACGGCCCGGTGGCCATCATCCTGTGTATGTCCATGCACTACTACGCGTTTTCTTACATCATGGTTTCCGGCGCACTGCGGTCCATTAACAGTGAGCTGGAGGAGATGGGCGAGATTCAGGGCGCCAATAAGGCCCAAATTCTCAGGAGCATCACCCTGCCCCTGATTATGCCGTCGGTCTTTTCCGCCATCATCATGACCATCAGTAAATCCATCGGCACCTACGGCGTGCCCGCCAACCTGGGCAACCGCATCGGCTATTACACGCTGGCCACCAAGATGAAGGTCTTTATCACCGACGGCCCCCAGGCTCTGGGCTACGCCATGTCGCTGATTTTGGTGGCCATCGCGGCAGTGATTATTTTCTCCAACCAAAAGGCCGTGGGCGTGCGCAAATCCTATGCCACCGTGGGCGGCAAGGGCGGGCGCAGTACCCTGATGCCCCTGGGCAAGGCCAAAACGCCGCTGATGATTTTTGTGGGTATTTTCCTGCTTCTGGCCATGGTGGCCCCCATGTTCGTTTTGATAATGGAGACGTTCCAGGTCACCACCGGCAACGGCTACGGTCTGGATAACCTGACGCTTTACAACTGGATTGGCCAGGTGGGCGAGTCCCAAAAGCTGATGAACTACCCGGGCATTTTCCGGCAGGCGGAATTTAAGAGTGCCCTGTGGAACACGGTGCGACTGACCCTGATCACCTCCATCATCACCGCGTTTTGCGGTCAGTTTTTGGGCTATATCAGCTCTCGCGGACGGGGCAAGTGGTACGGCTCCGCCACGGAGCAGATGGTGTTCATCCCCTATTTGATGAGCGGCATCGCCTTTTCCACCATGTATTTTGCCATGTTCAGCGTGCCGCATTTCGGCGGGCTGCTGCCCTCGCTGTATGGCACCTTTACGTTGATCGTGCTCACCTCGGTGGTGAAGCATTTCCCCTTCGCCAGCCGCTCCGGCACGGCGAATATGCTTCAAATCGGCACAGAGCTGGAGGAGGCGGCGGATATTGCCGGTGCCAGCTTCTGGCGAAGGATGGGCAGTATCATCATCCCCTTGGCGAAAAACGGCTTTATCTCCGGCTTTATGCTGGTGTTTATCAGCATCGCCAAGGAGCTGGATTTGATTATCATTATGATGACCCCCACCACCCGGACCATGTCCTACCTTGCGTTTATGTATTCGCAGGATGGTATGAACCAAATGGCAGACGCCATCTCCGTCATCGTGCTGCTGTTTATTCTGCTGTGCTATATCGTTGCCAACCACTTTGGCGCGGATATTGGCAAGAGCTGGGGCTAATGGGGAATACGGAAAGGAAAGGCGAAGGATATGAGCCGAATTGAACTGAAGCATATTGATAAATTTTACGGCAGCAACCACGTCCTCCGGGATATCAATCTGGTGATTGAGGACGGCGACTTTATGACGCTGCTAGGTCCCTCCGGCTGCGGAAAAACCACCACGCTGCGGGTAGTCTCCGGCTTGGAGAAGCCCCAAAACGGCATCATGACCATTGACGGCCGGGAGGTCATCAACGCGGATGACGCGTATTTTGAGGAGCCCAGCAAGCGGGGACTGAACCTGGTGTTCCAGTCCTACGCCCTCTGGCCCCACATGACCGTGTACGACAACATCGCCTTCGGCTTGAAAATCCAGAAGCTGCCCAAGGCGGAGATTGAGAAAAAAGTCAAGGAATCCCTGAAAATGATGCGCATTGAGCAGTATCAGGACCGCTATCCCACGGAGCTGTCCGGCGGGCAGCAGCAGCGGGTGGCCATCGCCCGGGCCGTGGCCTCCAGTCCCAAGCTTTTGCTGCTGGATGAGCCGCTGTCCAACTTGGACGCCAAGCTCCGCATTGATATGCGGGCGGAGCTGCAGCGGCTTCACCGGGAGCTGGGCACCACCATCATCTACGTCACCCACGACCAGGTGGAGGCCCTGACCATGTCCACCAAAATCGCCCTCTTCAAAGAGGGGGAGCTGAGCCAGGTGGCCACGCCCATGGAGCTGTATATGAATCCCATTGATTTGCAGGCCGCCGATTTTATCGGCAATCCCCGCATCAATTTCCTGGCGGGTCAGGCCACTCTGGGCGGCGGGAAGCTGACGGTGCAATGCGACCTGGGCACGCTGGCGTTTGACCAAACAGACATGACCGACGAACCCATTCCCGAGGGGGAGTTTGCCTGCGTGGTGGCCATCCGGCCCGAGCAGATTCAGCTCTCGCCCACCCCTGTGGAGGGCAGCCTCCCCGTCTCCGTTTACGCCAACCAACCCGCCGGCTCTGAGACACTGGTGACCCTCACCGCCGGAAAAGAGGAATTTCTCTCCAAGCAGATCGGCCTGGCCCATTACGACATCAACCAAGAGGTCTACGCCGTGATTGAGCCGGACAAAATCAACATCTACGACAAGGCCACCACCCGTCTCATTAAGCGCGCGGTCTGATTCCGCGAGTTTATAAAAGCTCAGAAGATTTCCTCGTTTTTTAAAAATGAAAGGAGAAGAACTGATGAAAAAGAACAAACTCTTTGCACTTGCCATGGCAATGGTCATGACAATTTCCCTGTTGGCCGGCTGCGGCAGTAAGCCCGAGGCCCCCGCAGAGACACCCGAAGCTCCCCCCGCGGAAGTACCCGCCGGCCCCCAGGAGGGCCCCATCTATGACGAGTGGAGCGACAAAACCGACGCCGAGCTGTATGAATTGGCAAAGGCCGAGGGCGGCGTGATCAACGTGTACGCCAACTCCTCAAAAATGCAAAAGGAAAAAGAGCCCTTTGAGGCCGCCTATCCCGGCCTGACCCTGGAGTGCTTTGACCTGGACCAGGACGAAGTGCTGAACAAGGCGAAAACGGAGGCCGAGACCGGCAACATCACCGCCGACGCGCTGCAAGCCAAGGACGTCAACGGCACCGTGTTCTACGATTTTTCCGAAACCGGCGTAATGACGCCCTATTATCCCAGCGATATCTGCGCCCATGTTGACCCCAGTGCCCTGCGCTATGGATATCCACTGTACACCTCCCAGAGTTTCTGGTATTATAACACCAAGGCCTTCCCCGATGGTCAGCCCATTACCAACTGGTGGCAGATTATCGAGAAGAAGGAGGATGGCACGCCGAAGTTCCGCCTCTTCACCAAGGAAATCGGTCAATCCAGTGCGTACCTCTCTCTGTTTGCCAGCTTCATCGGCAATGCCGACCAGATGGAAAAAGCCTATAAGGACTGCTACGGCAAGGACTTGGAGTATACTTACGATGCCTCCAGCTTCGATTTTGAGGTGCCTGAGAAGAACGCCGGCGTGGAATATCTCTGGCGTTTCAGCCAGATGAAGATGACCTTCATCGGCGACGGCGACGAGCTGGTGCTGGCGGTTCACAACTCCACCAAGGACGATCCCGCCCTGTGCCTGAACTCCAGCGGCAAGATTACCAACCGGGAAGAATCCGGCTATGACATCGCCTGGTGCACCAATTTGGCCCCCTACACCGGTCTTCAAAACTACGAGAATATGTACGTGGTCAACAACTGCGACAGTCCCGCAGGCGCGCGTTTGTTCATCCGCTTCATCACCGGCGGCGCGGACGGCACCTCCGAGGGCATGAAGCCCTTCTCCAAGGAGGGCAACTGGCCCGTCCGTGACGACGTGGTCTGCGATTGGAACGACGTGGAGCTGAAGGACACCGGTGCCATTGGCAGCGACCTCAAGGCCATCTACGACGTGTATCTGGACACCCAGGATATGTGGACCTATTGGCTGGGCCAGAATCCCAATATGTAAT